>NZ_JBMNDR010000079.1:39944-42376 GCF_052543235.1 Streptomyces sp. SAS_272
GCACCGCACTGGGAGCTCAAGGACACCGGTGTCACCGCGCGCCTGCGCGGTCTCGCGGCGGTCGACCGCGACACCGCCTGGGTCGCCGGCACACAGGGCGTCGTGCTGCGCACCGCCGACGGCGGCGCGACCTGGCGGGACGTCTCCCCGCCCGGCGCGGCCGGCCTGCAGTTCCGCGACGTCGAGGCGTTCGACGCGCGCCGTGCCGTGGTGCTCGCCATCGGTGAGGGCGAGGCCTCACGCGTGTACCGCACCGAGGACGGCGGGACCACCTGGACCGAGTCCTTCCGCAACACCGACCCCCGGGCGTTCTACGACTGCATGACCTTCTTCGACCGCCGCCACGGACTCGCCGTGAGCGATCCCGTCGACGGAAGGTTCCGCGTCCTGTCGACCGGCGACGGCGGCCGCACCTGGACGGTGCTGCCCGACGCGGGGATGCCGGCCGCCCAGGAAGGCGAGGCGGGATTCGCCGCGAGCGGCCAGTGCCTGGCCGCCTCCGGAGCCAGGGACGTCTGGCTGGCGACCGGCGGCGCCGCACGCGCGCGGGTGCTGCACTCCTCCGACCGCGGGCTGACCTGGAAGGCCGCCGACGTCCCCGTCCCCGCCGGGGACCCCGCGCGCGGTGTGTTCGCTCTCGCCTTCCGCGACCGCACGCACGGCCTCGCCGTGGGCGGCGACTACCGCGCCGACCAGCCCTCCCCGCGGGCCGCCGCCACGACCGCGGACGGCGGCCGCACCTGGCGGCCCGCGTCCGCCCCGCCGCCCGCCTACCGCTCCGGCGTCGCCTGGCTGCCGCACAGTCGCACCGCCGCCCTCGCGGTCGGCCCCGCCGGCACCGACCTGACCACCGACGCCGGCCGCACCTGGCGCACCCTCGACACCGGCTCGTACGACACCGTGGACTGCACGCCCGACCTCGGCTGCTGGGCCGCGGGTGACCAGGGGCGCGTGGCACGCCTGGAGAGCTGAACCGATTTCCGGGTACCCGGAAAGCCCGAACGCGAAGGGAGTGAGCGTCCATGCCACGCGGTTCCAGCCCCAAGCGGGAGCGCCAGTACGAGCACATCAAGGAGAGCGCGCAGGACCGGGGGGAGAGCCCCGGCCGCGCGAAGGAGATCGCCGCGCGGACGGTCAACAAGGAGCGCGCCCGATCCGGCGAGTCGAAGACCGCGAGCCGCACCTCCACCGAGGACATGTCGTCCGGCAGGCGAGGCGGTCAGCGGTCCGGCAAGGGCTCTCAGGGGCCCACCTACGACCAGCTGTACGAAGAGGCCAAGCGCCGGGGCGTCAAGGGCCGCTCGGACATGAACAAGAGCCAGTTGCGGCGCGCGCTCGACGACTGACGCCTGCACCGGCCGCTGACCGAAACATGATCGCGAGCCCGCCCGCCGGGCCGTACGCTCGTCCTCATCATGACGACCGTCAGCATTCCCGCGGGCTGGCCCGCGACCGAGGAAGAGGCCCGCGCCGTCCAGGACGAGCTGCGGACCCGCGTCCTGTTCGAGCCGGGGCCGCCCGTGGGCGCCGGCCATGTGACGGGGGTCGACGTCGCCTACGACGACGAGCGCGACGTCGTCGCGGCGGCGGCCGTCGTGCTGGACGCGGCGAGCCTGGAGGTCGTCGCCGAGGCCACCGCCGTCGGGCGGATCTCCTTCCCCTACGTGCCCGGACTGCTGGCGTTCCGCGAGATCCCCACCGTGCTCGCCGCTCTGGACGCCCTGCCGCACGAGCCGGGCCTGGTGGTGTGCGACGGCTACGGTCTGGCCCACCCGCGCCGCTTCGGCCTCGCCAGCCACCTCGGGGTGCTCACCGGGATGCCCACCATCGGCGTCGCCAAGAACCCGTTCGTCTTCACCCACGCCGACCCGGACGCCCCGCGCGGATCGGCGTCCCCGCTGCTGGCGGGCGACGAGGAGGTCGGACGGGCGCTGCGCACCCGGGCGGACGTGAAGCCGGTGTTCGTCTCCGTCGGCCACCGCGTCACCCTGGACGACGCCTGCGCCCACACGCTCGCCCTCACCCCCAGGTTCCGGCTTCCGGAGACCACCCGCCGGGCCGACTCACTGTGCCGGCGGGCCCTTCACGAGGCCGTCATCCGCCACTGACCCACCTCCCGGTACTCCGAGTCGAGGATCGCCGCGCTCTCGCCGTCCCGCAGGGCGTAGTGCTTGAGGTTGCCGCCCCAGTACCGCAGGATCCGCTGCAGTTCCCCCACCGGGTCCTGAGCGGTCGCCCCCTCGTCGACGGTGACCTCCAGAACGAACTTCATGATGCTCCCCTTTCGCCGTGACCGGACACGTCAATCGTTTCATTGACGTTCCCTTGGAGACTTCGGCACGGAGGCGGCGTTGATCTCCGGGGGATCTACCGCGAATCGTCGGGGAAAGTCTCAAGCCGGGGACAGGCCCGAGGGGGGGGGGGGGGGGGGG
>NZ_JBMNDR010000080.1:0-21574 GCF_052543235.1 Streptomyces sp. SAS_272
GGGCCGTTTCCCGAAGACCGGGTCCCCAGGTCCGGGTCCCGACGGCCGGGTCCCCGGGTCCGGGTCCCGACGGCCGGGAGCGGCGCCGGGTCGGCCTCGCGGGGCTCCGGTTCGGAGGACCTACGGCGCGGCGACCGCGCCGTACGTCCCGGGGACCGTCAGATCGTCGAGGCGTCGATGACGAAGCGGTAGCGGACGTCGCTGGCGAGCACCCGCTCGTACGCCTCGTTGATCTCGGCGGCGCTGATCAGCTCGATCTCCGCGCCGAGTCCGTGCTCGGCGCAGAAGTCCAGCATCTCCTGGGTCTCCTGGATGCCGCCGATGCCGGAGCCGGCGAGGGTCTTGCGGCCGCCGATCACCGAGAACAGGTTGAGCGCGACCGGCTCCTCGGGCGCGCCGACGTTCACGAAGGCGCCGTCCGTCCGCAGCAGGGACAGGTAGGCGTCCAGGTTCAGCGGGGCGGAGACCGTGGAGAGGATGAGGTCGAAGGCGCCGCGCAGCTCCTCGAAGGTCTTCTCGTCGCTGGTGGCGTAGTAGTGGTCGGCGCCCAGCTTCAGACCGTCGTCCTTCTTGCGCAGCGACTGCGAGAGCACGGTCACCTCGGCGCCGAGCGCGTGCGCGATCTTGACGCCCATGTGGCCGAGGCCGCCCATGCCGAGGATCGCGACCTTCTTGCCCGGCCCGGCGTTCCAGTGCCTGAGCGGGGAGTACGTGGTGATGCCGGCGCAGAGCAGCGGCGCGGCCTCGTCGAGCTTGAGTCCGTCGGGGATGCGCAGGACGTAGTTCTCGTCGACGACGATCTTCTGCGAGTAGCCGCCGTAGGTGGGCTCGCCGTCCTTGCCGACAGCGTTGTACGTGCCGACGCCGCCGCCGGTGCAGTACTGCTCGAGGCCGGCCTTGCAGTTGTCGCACTCACGGCAGGAGTCAACGAGGCAGCCGACGCCCACGCGGTCGCCGACGGCGAACTTCGTGACGCCGGGGCCCACCTCGGAGACCACGCCCGCGATCTCGTGCCCGGGCACCATCGGGAAGATGGCCTCGCCCCAGCCCTCCCTGGCCTGGTGGATGTCGGAGTGGCAGATGCCGGCGAACTCGATGTCTATCAGGACGTCGAACTCACGCACCGGGCGGCGTTCGATCGTCGTGCGCTCCAGCGGAGCCTTGGCGGCGGATGCGGCGTACGCGGCAACGGTGGTCATGCCGGGGTTCTCCTAGCGAGGGGGGGTCGTCCCGGCCTGCCTTCGGACCGGGCACGCCGTACAGGTTCCCCCATTCCCCCGCGTTCACCCAGGTCACGCTTCTGCGTACGACTGCCGTGCCTACCACTGGCGGGGTCAGGCTGGTGGACGTACGACCGGGAATACTGGACGGCATGGACGATCGCCCCGAACCCCCCGGCGCCCCCCTGGACAGGCGGGCCGAGCTCAGCGAGTTCCTGCGCACCCGGCGGGCCCGGCTGAAGCCGCAGGACGTGGGGCTGGCGGAGTTCGGACGGCACCGCAGGGTGCCCGGGCTGCGGCGCGAGGAGCTGGCGCAGCTGGCCGGGGTCTCGGTGGCGTACTACACGCGTCTGGAACAGGGCAACGGCCGGAACGTGTCGGCGGAGGTGCTGGACTCGATCGCCCGCGCCCTGCGGCTGACGGACGCCGAGCACGCGCACCTCACCCATCTCGCGAAGCCGAAGCACAAGAAGAAGCAGAGCGGGCCGCCCCAGCAGGTCCGGTCGGCGCTGCGCCAGCTGCTGGACACGATGGACTCGGTGCCGGCGTACCTGGTCGGGCGGCGCGCGGAGATCCTGAGCTGGAACCGGATGGCCGCGGCGGTCTTCGGCGACTGGGCGGAGCTGCCGGCGGCGGAGCGCAACTGGGCGCGGCTCGTCTTCCTGCGCCCCGACTACCAGGACCTGTTCGTGGACTGGGAGCAGAAGGCGATCGACGTCGTGTGCCAGCTGCGCATGGACGCGGGCTGCTATCCGGACGATCCGCGGCTCTCCGCGCTGGTGGGGGAACTGTCGGTGAAGAGCGAGGACTTCAGACGGCTGTGGGCGACCCACGACGTCAAGGAGAAGAACCACGGCGTGAAGCGGCTGAGGCATCCGCTGGTCGGCGAACTCTCCCTGAACTTCGAGGGGTTCAGGCTGGCCGGGGACGGCGAGCAGATAATGGTGACGTACCACGCGGAGCCCGGGTCGGCGTCGGCGGAGGCGTTGCGGCTGCTCGCGAGCTGGGGCGCCGACGCGCGGCGGGCGGGGGCCGAGTCGCAGGCGCCGTCCGCCTGACCGTCTCCGCCCGTCCGCCTGACCGTCTCCGCCCGGCCGCCCGGCCGACCGCCGGCCGCCCTTCCCGGACTCCAGGCCGCCCGCCCCGGGACCCCGAGCCCCCGGCCGCCCGCCGGACGTGCTCAGCCCCGGTACGGCGGGGCGGCCCCCCATCCCCACTTCGGCGCCGGCTGCTCGGCCGGCGGCTTGGCGCTCGGACCGGAGAAGTGGACGGCGAGCCGCGTGCCCCACTCCACATAGGCGAGGAACGCGGACCGGAACTCGGCGTCGGTCGGCAGACCGGCCTCGTCGGCGGCGTCCTGGATCAGGTTGACCCAGCGGCGGCGCTGGGGCTCGGTGATGTCGCGGCCGAAGTGCCTCGCGACCATGTGGCTGTGGCCGCCCTGGGTCGCCGAGTAGGTCTCGGGCCCGCCGAAGACCTCCGCGAGCCAGAGCGCGACGTGTTCGGCGTGCTCGGGGGCGAGGCCGGCGAAGACGGGGGCGAGGAGGTCGTCCTGGAGCACCTTGGCGTAGAACACCTCGGTGAGCCGGGTGAAGGCCTCCGCGCCGCCTGCCCATTCGTACAGCGTGGGCACGGCGGAGCCTGAGCCGCGCACCGAGGTGGCCTTGTAGTGGCGCATCTCGTCGATGTGCCCGACATAGGGGCGGATCTCGGCGAGGAAGGCGGGGAACAGGTCCGAGGTCCTGAAGCCCTCCAGGTGGTCCTCGGTCGACGTCCAGGTGATGCGCAGGACGAAGTGCTCGAAGTCCTCCTCGCAGCGGGCGAGTTCGTAGTCGACGCAGTGCGGGGAGGCCGCGAGCTGACGCGCGCCCCGGGTGTAGGCCGCGAGGAACTCCGCCGACCGCTCCTGCGGGATGCGGTAACGGATGTACTCGACCGTGGTGGGGCCGGTGGGTGTGGTGGTTGTCTCGGCTGCGGTCATGGGGACACGCAAGCACGAACCGCCCGCCGGAGGCTGCTCTTCCGGCGGGCGTTCGCTCAGCGCTCAGCGTTCGCTGGGGGGCGACGCGTGTCGGGCGGTCAGGCGGACGGCACGTTCTCCTTCACGGTGATCCGGCCCTTGCGGATCGTCGCGACGCGCGGGGCCTTCTTCGCTATGGCGGAGTCGTGGGTGACCATGATGAAGGTCAGTCCGTGCTCCTTCCACAGGGTGTGCAGCACGTCCATGATCTCGTCCCGCATGCCCTCGTCGAGGTTGCCGGTCGGTTCGTCGGCGAGGAGCACCTTCGGCTGCTTGACCAGCGCGCGGGCGATGGCGACACGCTGCTGCTGACCGCCCGACATCTCGGACGGCAGATGTCCGAGGCGTTCGCCGAGGCCCACCGACTTCAGCGCCTCGGCGGCCCGCTCGCGGCGCTCCCCGCCCTTCACGCCGAGCGGGACGAGGGCCGTCTCGACGTTCTCCTGCGCGTTGAGCGTCGGGATCAGGTTGAAGGACTGGAAGACGAAGCCGATGTTCTCGCTGCGCACCTTCGTCAGCCGGGCCTCGGAGAGCCTGGCCAGGTCGACGCCGTCGAAGACGATCTCGCCCTCGCTGGGCCGGTCGAGCGCGCCGATCATCTGCAGCAGGGTGGACTTGCCGCCGCCGGTGGGTCCCTGGATGACGAGCCGGTCGCCGTCGGGGACGGTCAGGTCGACGGCGTCGAGGGCGTGGACGGTCTCCTTGCCCCGGGTGTAGCGCTTGGTGACGCCTCTGAGTTCGTACATGGGGACAACAACTCCTGGAGCTGGTGGGTGGGTTGGCTATTCGACGCGGCGCAGCGCGTCCGCCGGACGCAGCCGCGAGGCGCGCCAGCCGCCGAACGCGCCCGCGATCAGGCCGCCGGCCACGGCGAGCGCCACCGCGACGGCCACCGTCGTGACGCTCACCGGAGCCGTCAGCGCGACGTCGAGGGTCCGGGCGGCCGCCCGGCGGCCGAAGCCGCCGCCACCGCCGGGGCCGCCCTGGCCGCCGGCGCCGCCGCCCAACTGGGCCTGGAGGGTGGGGCTGATCGCGGTCACGGCGTAGGCGCCGGCGAGGCCGAGCGCGATGCCGAGGGCGCCGCCCAGCAGTCCGTTGACCACGGCCTCGCCGACGACCTGCCGGGTGACCCGGCCGGACTTCCAGCCCAGCGCCTTGAGGGTGCCGAACTCGCGCACGCGCCGGGAGACGGCCGAGGAGGTGAGCAGTCCGGCGACGAGGAAGGCGGCGATCAGGACCGCGATCGAGAGCCACTTGCCGACGTTGGCGGCGAGCGAGGAGGCCGTGGAGAGGGAGCCCGAGACGGTGTCCGCGAGGTCGGCGGAGGTCGTCACCGTCGTACCCGAGACGTTCTTCTGGATGGTCGACTTGACGCTGTCGATCTTCTGCGAGTCGGTCGCCTTGACGTAGATCGTGGTGACCTTGCTCTTCGCGTCGCCGAGGGTCTGGGCCCGGGTCAGCGGGATGTAGACGTTGGCGGCGGCGTCGCCGCTGTCGGCCGTGGCGATGCCGATCACGGCGAACTCGACGCTGCTGATGGTGATCTTGGAGCCGACCTTGAGCGACTTCTCCTTGGCGTACGCCGAGTCCACGACGGCTACCGCGGCGTCGGTCTCCGAGGTCTTGAAGGTGCGGCCGCTGCTGATCGTCGAGGAGGTCAGCGGGCCGAGTTCGGGTTCGGTGACGTCGGCGCCGTAGACGGAGTAGTTGTTGACGTCGAAGTCCGCGCCGCCGCCCTGCACTTCGCCCTGCGGCCGGGCGCCGCCTCCGGCCTCCCCACCCTGCCGGCCGCCGCCGGCGCTCTCGTTCTGCCGGAACTGGCCGCGGGTGAACTGCCCGTTGATCTTGATGACCTGGAGGCTCAGCCCGCCGACGGCGTCGGCGACCCCGCGCTGCTTGCCGACCGTGGCGACGGTAGCCGCCGACAGGGTCTGGAAGCCCTGGACCATGACGCGGTCGGTGCTCTGCTGCGCGTCGGAGTCGTTGTCCTGCGCGTCGAACCGGAAGCGCGGGCGGTCCGAGGAGCTCGCGGTGGGCGCGGCCGCCTTGGTGACCGTCATGTCCGTGCCCAGGCCGTACAGGGACTGCAGGACCTTGTCCTGGGCCTTCCCCATACCGGCGGACACGGAGGTGACCACGATGACCAGCGCGATGCCGAGCGCGAGGCCGGAGGCGACGACGAGTGCCGCTTTTCTGCGGCGGCGCAGTTCGCGCCTCAGGTAGGTGAAGAACATGGCCGCAAGCTAGGCACGGCGCGTGATGATGCCATAAGGCCGATATAAGAGAACGATGAGAAGGCTGTGCCGGGTCCCGGAAACACCGATGCCGCCCCTGGGGGCGGCATCGGGAGCCTGTGGGCCGGCTGGGAGCGGGGGTCGGGTCAGGCGGCCGAACCGGCCTTCCACTGCGCCCAGTCCATGTTCCAGCCGTTGAGGCCGTTGTCCGGCGCCACGGTCTTGTCACCGGTGTTCTTGACCACCACGACGTCGCCGACGATCGAGTTGGTGAAGAACCAGTAGCCGGCCGTGCCGGTGTCGTTGGCGCCCTTGGTGTCGGACAGACCCACGCAGCCGTGGCTGGTGTTCACCGAGCCGAAGATGGACTTCGCGCCCCAGTAGTTGCCGTGCACGAACGTGCCGGAGTTGGTGAGGCGGATGGCGTGCGGCACGTCCTTGATGTCGTACTCGCCCTTGCCGTCGTCGTCGGTGAAGCCCACGGTCGCGCCGTTCATGCGCGTCTCCTTGAACTTCTCCGACATCACCATCTGGCCCTCGTACGTCTTGTTGTCGGGCGAGCCGGCCGAGATCGGGATGGTCTTGATCACCGTGCCGTTGTGCGTGATCTTCATCTGCTTGCTCTTGGCGTCGACGTAGGAGACCTGGTTGCGGCCGACCTTGAAGGTGATCGTCTTCTGCTGGACGCCGAAGACGCCCTTGGCGCCCTCCACACCGTCGAGCGCGAGCTTCAGCGTGACGGTGGAGTTCTCCTTCCAGTAGTCCTCGGGACGGCAGTCCATCCGCTGGGAGGAGAACCAGTGGCAGACGACCTCCTGACCGCTGGTGGAGGTGACCGTGACGCCCTTCTGGACGGCCGCCTTGTCGGTGATCTGCTTGTTGAAGTTGATCGACACGGGCATGCCCACGCCGACGGTCGAGCCGTCCTCCGGCGTGAAGTTGCCTATGAAGCTGTTGGCCGGGGAGACCGTGGTGAAGGAGGCGTTCTCGTGGGCCACGAGGCCCTTCGAGTCCTTGGCCTCGGCCGCCACCTTGTAGGTGGTGGAGCGCTCGAGCTGCGCGTCCGGCTTCCAACTGGTCTTGTCCGCGGAGAGCGCGCCCTTGACGGCGGCGCCCTCGGCGGTGGTCATCGTCACGGCGGTGAGGGTGCCCTTGCTCACCGTGACGGCCGCCGAGTTGTTGATGGAGGCGTTGTCCGAACCGTCCGCCGGCGTGATCTTGATCTGGGCCTCGGAGGACTTCTTGGCGGCCGCCTCGTCGGCCTTGGCCTGCGAGGAGCTGCCTCCGCCGTCGGAGGCGCCGTCGTCACCGCCGGAACACGCGGAAAGCACCAGAACACCGCCGAGCAGTGCGGACGCCGTCATCAGACCTCGGCGCCGCCTACTGTCCGTCATCACACGCTTCTCCATCGTTGCCGATTACCTGAACCCCGAGAGTCCCCGTCAAGACCATCAACGCTACGACCGGTTCGTCCCGTTCCCCCTGCACAGAAGGTGTGGGGCACGCCACGTTCGTGGCGCGGGTGGTGCGGGTGTCGGTTCGTGCGCCTGCTGAGACGGCGAAACCCCGGCCGGCGGTTGCCGTCCGGGGTCACGAGTTTCCCGGAACGCTCAGCCGATGCGGCCCGATTCGCCGTCCGCCTCGTCATCCTCGTCGAGATCGTCCTCGTCGAGGTCCCACTCCGGCGAATCCGGGTCGTGGTCGACGCGTTCACTGGACCAGGAGGCCTGCTGGAGTTCCACCCCGGGCACCTCTCCGACCAGGTCGAAGGGGTCGACGAGGTAGGCGAGGGCCTCCGCGGTGTCTTCCGTCACAGCAGCCTCGGCGTGCACGCGCTCGTCGTCCGGGATCTCCGGGTCGTCGGCGAGCCGCCGCAGCGCGGCCGTCGCCACGGCGTCCTGGTCGTGCACCTCGAGAAGAACTTCCACTCGAATCCGCACAAAACGTGATGTCTCTTCGTCGCTCATGGCCGGAGCGTACGACTCATGGCTCCCGCAACTTTCCCGCGACCCGCGATTTTCATTAGCATCGGGACACACGGCCAATTCGCCAGCGCCACAAGGGGATCGATATTCCGTGTCATCCGCTCGACGTCCGTTGCTGACCGCCACCGCCGCGGCGACCCTGCTGGGCGCCCTGTGGTTCGTCCCGTCCGCCAACGCGTCCCAGGAAGCGCCGGCCAGAACGGTCACGACGACGCAGGTCACGACCCAGGCGCGGGCCGCGTCGGCGACCACGACCGGGGCGGTGGAGCGGACCGCCGACCGGGCGACGGACCGCAGCGCCACGCGAACTCTCGCCGACGCAGGGCGAACCGACGCCGTTGCCGAGACCGGAGCCGGGGCCGGGGCCGACGACGGCGTCCGGCTCGCCGACACCGGCAGCTTCGACACCACCCCCTACGTGGTCGGCGGGACGACCCTGCTCGCACTGGGCGCGGGCTTCGTCGTTTATTCCATTCGCCGGGAACGTCTGGGTTTTTGATTTAACTTGACTCTTCTTTGACAGCTTCTTCATAGTTCGCACATGAAGAGATCATCGGGGGCCCGGCTGTGCGCCACGGCCGCAATCGGCGCACTGTCGCTCTCCCTCCTCACCGCCTGCTCGGACGAGGGGTCCAAGGACGCCGCGGACGCCAAGACGTCCGCCTCCTCGTCCGCCGCCTCCTCCTCGGCTCCGGCCGCGAAGGCGCTCACCAAGGCCGAGCTCGAGAAGCTCCTGCTCGCACAGGGCGAACTCAAGGGCTACAAGGTCGACTCGGGCGACGACACCCTGCCTGCCTCCAAGAGCGTGGTGAAGACCGACAAGCCGGCCTGCGACCCGCTCGCCTGGGCCACGGCCGCGCTCGCCCCGGGCGACACGGACGCGAGCGTCGGCAACACGGTCGCCGAGGACAAGACGTCCGCCGCCACCGCCAAGCCGACGGACCTCGCGGACGCGTTCGACATCGACATGACGTTCGTCGGTCTCTCCTCGTACGAGGGCGACGGCGCCCAGAAGGCGATGAAGGCCGTCTCCGACGGTGTGACGGCCTGCGCCGGCGGGTTCGGCCTGACGGCCGACAGCGAGAAGACGAAGATCACCAAGATCGCCGCGGCCAAGGGCTCCGGCAAGGGCGACGAGACGGTGGCGTTCACCGAGGAAGTCGACATGGACGGCCAGGGCAAGGCCACCGCCCACGCCGAGGTGGTGCGCAAGGGCAACACCGTCGCCACGTTCTACACGGTGAACTTCGCCGCGATGGCCAAGGGCGGCGACCTGGGCCCCGTCCCGGCGGCCGTGATCGACGCGCAGGTCGCGAAGCTCAAGTAACTCCGCTCCGCCTGAGGGAACTTCGGGCCCCGCCGCAGCTCCGTGCGGCGGGGCCCCGCTCGTGCTAGCCGAGCGGTCCGGTGATTGTCTCCACCGCCGCGACGAGCCCTCCGGTGCGCACGAAGGCGTCCGCCGCCGCGAGGTCGGGGGCGAGGAACCGGTCAGGGCCGGGGCCCTGCACGCCCGCCTCGCGCACGGCCGCGATGACCGCGCGCGTCGCCGGCGCCGGGGTCAGCCCCTCGCGCAGCTCCACACCGCGCGTGGCGGCGTACAGCTCGACGGCGATCACGCGCGTCAGGTTGTCGACGGCGGTGCGCAGCTTGCGGGCCGCGGACCAGCCCATCGACACGTGGTCCTCCTGCATCGCCGAGGACGGGATCGAGTCGGCGGACGCCGGCACGGCGAGCCGCTTCAACTCGCTGACCAGCGCGGCCTGCGTGTACTGGGCGATCATCAGCCCGGAGTCGACGCC
This sequence comes from Streptomyces sp. SAS_272, assembly GCF_052543235.1. Lineage (NCBI taxonomy): Bacteria > Bacillati > Actinomycetota > Actinomycetes > Kitasatosporales > Streptomycetaceae > Streptomyces > Streptomyces sp. SAS_272. The sequence continues at coordinate 9,259 of NZ_JBMNDR010000080.1, forward strand.
GGGGTCGTCCGCGAGGAACGGCGGGAGGCCGTGGCTGCGGTTCTTGTCCAGCAGCCGGTCGGTGCGCCGCTCGGCGATGGAGGCGAGGTCGGCCACGGCGATGGCGAGGAAGTCCAGCACGTAGGCGACCGGCGCGCCGTGGAAGTTGCCGTTGGACTCGACGCGGCCGTCCCGCAGGACGACCGGGTTGTCGACGGCCGAGGCCAACTCCCGCTCCGCGACCAGCCGGGCATGCGCCATCGTGTCGCGGCCGGCGCCGGCGACCTGCGGTGCGCAGCGCACCGAGTAGGCGTCCTGGACGCGGGGCGCGTCGTCCTGGTGGTGGCCGGTGAGCTCCGAACCCGCCAGCACGGCCAGCATGTTGGCGGCCGAGACGCCCTGCCCCGGGTGCGGGCGGATGGCGTGCAGCTCGGGGGCGAGCACCTTGTCGGTGCCGAGCAGCGCCTCCAGGCTGAGCGCGGCCGTGACGTCGGCGGACTTGTAGAGCATGTCGAGGTCGGCGAGGGCCATGACCAGCATGCCGAGCATGCCGTCGGTGCCGTTGAGGAGCGCCAGGCCCTCCTTCTCGCGCAGCTCGACGGGGGCGATGCCGTGCTCGGCGAGCAGTTCGCCGGCGGGGCGTACGACGCCGTCCGGGCCCTCCGCGTCACCCTCCCCCATGAGGGTGAGGGCGCAGTGCGAGAGCGGGGCCAGGTCGCCGGAGCAGCCCAGGGAGCCGTACTCGTGCACGACCGGGGTGATGCCGGCGTTGAGGACGTCGGCCATGGTCTGCGCGACCTCGGGCCGGACGCCGGTGTGCCCGGAGCAGACGGTCTTCAGCCGCAGGAACATCAGCGCCCGGACGACCTCGCGCTCCACCCGCGGGCCCATGCCGGCGGCGTGCGAGCGGACGATGTTGCGCTGCAGCTGGGCGCGCAGCTCCGGGCTGATGTGCCGGGTGGCGAGGGCGCCGAACCCGGTGGAGACGCCGTAGACGGGCTCGGGCTTGGCCGCCAGCGCGTCCACGATCCCGCGGGCCGCAGCGAGGGCCGCCACCGCCTCCGCGGAGAGCTCGATCCGGGCGCCGTCGCGCGCCACGGCGACCACGTCGGACGCGGTCACGCCGGACGTCCCCACCACCACAGTGTGCATATCCATATTCAGGAGCGTACGCAGTGAAGACGAAGATGTCACCAGTGGGGGCGGGGTTCGCCCCTTACCGATGCGTCACGCCGCCGCCCCACCCACGCGACACGTCCCGCCGCCGCCCCACCCGCGCGACACGTCCCGCCGCGGGTCGCGCAGCCACCGCGCCGCCTCACCTCGCCGCCCGAGGGTCACGTCACCGCCGGAGCCTCAGGGCCGCCCACGGAACCGCCGCCGCTCGGCGGAGGTCCGCTCGTGCGGCGGCTCCGGCTCGTCGGCCAGCCGCACCACGGGGTCGTCGGGGCCCTGCCGTCCGGCCACCACCGGCCGGACGGCCCGCACGGCCTTGGCGCGGTACTGGGCGGCGTCCGCCAGCCGGAACAGGCGGCGGGCCGAGGACACCGGTCCGATCGGGTCCGCGGTCGAGGCGACCCCGCAGGCCACCCCCTCGCCCAGCTCCAGCTCCCCGGCCCGCCGGCAGAGGTCGTCGGCGACCTTGACGACGTCGTCTGCGGGGGGCCCGAGGGCCAGCAGGCAGAACTCGTCCCCGCCGAGCCGGGCGGCGAGCGCTCCCGGCAGCATCGCCCCGCACAGCGACAGCACCGAACCGAACCGCTCCAGCAGCCGGTCGCCGACGGCATGCCCGCGGGTGTCGTTGACCCGCTTCAGCCCGTTGAGGTCGCACACCACGAGAGAGACCACCACCCCCTCCGCACGGTGGCGCTCCACGGCCTCCTCCAGCCGTACGTCGACGGCTCGGCGGTTGGCCAGGCCGGTGAGGGCGTCGGTGAAGGCGAGGCGGCGGGCCTCCTCCAGCCGCTCGGTCTGGGCGAGCCCGGCGGCGACGACGGCGGCGAGGACGGTCGCGAAATCGGCGTCGTCGCGGTCGAAGACCCGGGTCCCGGTGGAGCGGGCGACGTACAACTCCCCCCAGGCCCGGCCGTGCAGCACGATCGGCGCGACCACACAGGAACCCCGGCCCCGGCGGCGCAGGGCCGCGACGCGCTGATGGCAGTAGCCGGGACGGCCGGCGGCCAGGCCCTGGGCGGTCTCCACCCAGGCGTTGGGCTCGCCGCCCGCCGCCCAGCGCTCGTGCAGGAACTCGGTGATCTCGGGGAACTGGTGCACCGGGTAGGCCTCCGCCTCCGGGAACTCCGCCTCGTCGGCGGCGCGGTCCCCCACGTTCACCAGGACCCGCAGCCGCCCGAGGTCGCGCTCCCACACCGAGAGCGCGGCGAAGCTGCCCGTCAGCGCCCGGCCGGCCCCCAGCGCGGCCGCGCGCCAGGAGTCGCGGGGGGTGCGGGCGGCCGCCATGCCCTGCGCGAGCGCCACTACGGCCGCCAGGCGCGCGTCCTCACCCATCGCCCTCACCCCCACTGCCCTCGCCCATGACATCAGGCTAGGGATATTTGGGTGAAAAAGAGACACGAAGGGGGCACTTAGAGTGATATCACCATGGACGACCGCGGCCGCCCCGGGAATCTCACTCGCCAGGCCACTGCGGCTTGCGCTTCTCGTTGAACGCGGCGACCCCCTCCGCCCGGTCCCCGGAGAACGCCACCGACCGCCACGCCGCGTCCTCGACCTCGAGCCCGGCCCGCAGGTCCAGCCCCTGCCCGAGCCGCAGCGCCCGCTTCGCCGCCCGCAGCCCCACCGGCGAGTTGCCGGCGATCCGCGCGGCCATCGCCAGCGCCTCCTCCCGGTCCCGCCCCGCCTCCGCCAGCACGTCCACCAAACCCAGCTCCCGCGCCTCGGCCGCCTCCACGCGGCGCGCGGTGAAGATCAGCTCGGCCGCCCGGGCCGCACCCACCCGGCGGGGCAGCAGCTGCGTGCCGCCGCCGCCGGGGATCACGCCCACCGACACCTCGGGCAGGCCGACCACGGCCGTTCGGTCGGCCACGATCACGTCGCACGCCAGGGCCAGCTCGAAGCCGCCCCCCAGGGCGAAGCCGTGGACGGCCGCAATCGTGGGCGCCGGCAGCTCCAGCACGCCGGTGTACGCGCTGCGGGCGAGGGGCCGCTGGCGCACCAGCTCGGCGTCGCTGAAGGAGTTGCGCTCCTTGAGGTCGGCGCCGACGCAGAAGGCCCGCTCGTGCGTCGACGTCACCACGACCACCCGGACCTCGCGGTCCTCGCCGAGCGCAGCGCACGCCACGGCGATCGACCGGGCCATCTCGGTGGAGACGGCGTTCATCGCCTTCGGCCGGTCGAGGACCAGCTCCGCGACATGACCGCCGTCGCCGTGCCGCCGCACCAGCACGAACTCCCCGAAGCGTTCCTCGCCCACACGCTCCCCGCCCACGACACCGCTCACGACAGCCCTCCGGTTAACGATGGTTAACAACCAGGGTCCGATCATCCCAGTCGCGGGCCGCGAGCGAAAGACCGGCCCCCTCCGTACCGGTGCCCCGGCCACCCGTACGAGTGACATCACGCCCAACTCGGCGCGCACCGCCCATGGCGGCTCATAAGGTGCCTCCGCCCCGGCGCATCGAGGGCGCGAACGCATCGGGGAGGGAACGTGATGGCCGGCACGCTGATCGGGCTGGACGAGACGACACGACAAGACGTGGTGGCGGCGGCCGACCCGCCCTGGGCCCCGCGCGCCCGGGGCCGGCACCGCAGGCCGCGCCCCCGCAAGGTGCTGTTCGCCGTGGGCGGCCTCGCGCTGGCGGCGGGCGTGCTGAGTCTTCTGCGGCCGACCCCCGACGCGGGCGGCGCCGGCGCCCTCGGCGCCGCGGAGGCCGAGCCCCAGCCCGACCTCGTCACGAGCGCGGACGACGACGCCGGCGAGGAGGCAGGGGAAGGAGCCGCCAAGGCGGCCGACGACGGCCGGGGCGACCGTGCGGCCGCCGCCGGCCGGCCCTCCGCCGCCGGCTCAGCCGCCGTCACACCCGCCCCCACCGCGCCCACCGCCATGGGCGGGGCGAACGCCGGCCCGGCGCGCGAGGCGGACGGTCTCCTGCCGGGCGCGCCCGGGGCTCCGACGTCCGTCGCCCTGACGCCCGGCGCCACATACGTCCCGGCCCCCCGCGCGGCGACGCCCGCGCCCGCCGCGACCGCCGCCCCCGCACCCCCGTCGGCGCCACGGCCGGCCCCGGCCCCGGCCACCGCAACCCCGGCGCCGCAGCCGCCGAAGCCCCCGAAGGCCGCGGAGCCCCGGCAGCCGGGCCTGTGCGTCCCGATCATCGGCCTCTGCGTGGACCCCCTGAGCGCCCCGGCGCCCCAGCGCTAGACCACACACCGCCGACGCGACGCCCCCCGGACAGCCTACGGCGCCGGCCTGTCGCGGGGCCGGCGCCGTCCTCGACCCGCCCGAACGCGACTCGTGGCCCGAGCCCCGTCAGTCGCCGAGCGCCCCGCCGCCGCCGACGGCACAGGCGACCCGCCCGCCGGTCGCCAGGTCCCCGGCGCGTGCGACCGGCGGGAGGAGGGCGTCGGCGGGGGAGGGGCAGATGTCGCTGTCGTTGCGGGGGCGTCGGCGGGGTGGGTCAGATGTCGGTGTCGTTGCGGCGGGTGAGGAGCCAGGGTTCGACCACGCCCAGGCCGCGTACCGGGCGCTGCCACATCGGCTGCAGGGCGAAGCGGTACTTCGGGGGCTCCTCGCCCTCCTTCTCCGCGGCGGCCGCCTCCTCCGCGGCCTCGGCCTCCGAGGAGGGGGCGTCGCCCGTGCGGATCAGCTCCTCGGCGAAGGCGCTGTCGACCAGGACGGCGTCGCGGGGAGCTATCGACGTCAGCCGGGAGGCCAGGTTGACCGTCGTGCCGAAGACATCGCCCATCCGGGTGGTGACCGTGCCGAACGCCATCCCGACGCGCAGTTCCGGCATCGTCTCGTCGTTGCTCATCGTCTCGACCAGCAGCAGCGCGATGTCGGCGGCGGTGCCCGCGTCGTCGGCCGCGTAGAGCACCTCGTCGCCGAGTGTCTTGATCAGACGTCCGCCGCGGGCGGCCACCAGGTCGGCGGAGGTGGTCTCGAAGGCCTCGACGAGCTCGCCGAGTTCCTCCTCCTCCATCCGGCGGGTCAGCCGGGTGAAGCCCACGAGGTCGGCGAAGCAGACGGCGAGCCGCCGGTCCACCATCTCCTCGTCGTCGGCAGCCTGCACGACCCGCCCGGCCGAGGCGGCGAGCTGGCGGCGCCAGACGTAGACGAGGAACTCCTCCAGCTCGGGCAGCAGCAGCTCGACGATCGGGTACGTGACCTCGGTGCGGGTCATGCCCGGCTCGGGCGGCTCGGTCAGCCCCTCCAGGAAGGAGTCGATCTGCCACTCCGCCAGACGGGCGGTGGTCTGCCCGGTGGACCGCGCCACCTGCACGGCCATCGCCTCGCTCAGCAGCCCCGCCTCGACGAGACCCGCCAGCCGCCGCAGGGCGAGGACGTCGGCCTCGGTGAGCGCCTTGGCCTGCCCGATGTCGGCGAAGCCCATCGCCCGCCAGAAGCGCGACGCCAGCTCCATGGAGACGCCTGCACTGCGGGCTGCCTGGAAGGGGGTGTAGCGGCGCTCGGCGCCGAGGATGAGCTGTTCGAGGCGCAGCGCGAGAGGATGCGGGTCCTCACCGGGGTCGCCCGGCTCGCCGGGATCGGCGGCCGGCAGGTTGCCCCGGCCGTCCTCGCCCGCGCCGGAGCCCGTGTCGTCGACGGTCACGCCTGCTGCCCTTCCGATCTTCCGCGGTCAGGTTTCGACCGGCCTCAACTCTACGGCAGGTGTGCGCCAGCTCACTCCGTTCGGTTCGGCAGGGGCTGAGGCCCCGTTGGCGTACGGTCGCCCCCAAGGACCCCCGTAGGGGCCGCCGGACGGCCTCGGAGCCACCGTCCGGCCTATGCTTCGTCGTGCGTCACACCGGTCTCAGGTGGACGATGTCGCCCGCTCCCACCGGTTCCTGCACCCCTTCCTCGGTGGCGATGACGAGGCGGCCGTCGCCGTCGACCGCGACCGCCTCGCCGACGAGGGACCGGTCGCCGGGCAGCTCGGCACGCACCGTTCGTCCCAGGGTCGCGCATCCGGCCGCGTACGTCTCCTGCAGGCCGCTCGCATCCGGGTCGCCGCCGGCGGCGCGCCAGCGTCCGTACCACTCCTCCAGCGACCGCAGGACGGCCCTCAGCAGCGGGTCCCGGTCCGTGGTGACCGCGCCCGCGAGCGCCAGGGAACCCGCCTGCGGCACCGGCAGCTCCTCCGCGCGCAGGGTGACGTTGAGGCCGACGCCGACGACCACGGCGTCCGTGCCGGCCCGTTCCGCGAGGATGCCGCCGGCCTTGCGCTCCTCCCCGCCGACGGTCACCAGCAGGTCGTTGGGCCATTTGAGCGCCGTGTCGACGCCCGCCGCCCGGGACAGTCCCGTCGCGACCGCGACGCCGGTGAGCAGGGGCAGCCAGCCCCAGCGGGCCACCGGCACCTCGCTCGGCGTGAGGAGCACGGAGAAGAAAAGCCCGGAGCGCGGGGGCGCCGTCCACCGGCGGTCCAGCCGGCCCCGGCCCGAGGTCTGCTCCTCGGCCACCAGGATCGCGCCCTCCTGCGCCCTGCCCTCGCTCGCGGCCGTCACCAGGTCGGAGTTGGTGGAGCCGGTGCGCTGCACCACGTCCACCCCGGACCACAGGCCGCCCTCCCGTACCAGCGCCCGGCGCAGGGCCGCGCCGTTGAGGGGCGGCCGGTCGAGGTCGGACCACCGGCCGTCGCCGCCCGCCTCTGATGCATCTCGCGGTGTCATGCAAGCCACCCTAGGTGTGTTGAACACCGCACTGCCGATCCGTAGGGGCACCACTACGCTACGGATGAGTAACCGTCCCCCCTTTTGAGCAGGCAGGGAGCCGCATCCCGATGTCCGAGCCGGAAGAGCGCCACGAGATCCCAGGGATCGACATCCACACCACCGCGGGCAAGCTCGCGGATCTCCAGCGACGCATCCAGGAAGCGACGCACGCCGGTTCGGAACGCGCCGTCGAGAAGCAGCACGCCAAGGGCAAGCTGACGGCCCGTGAGCGGATCGAGCTGCTGCTCGACGAGGGTTCCTTCGTCGAGCTGGACGAGTTCGCCCGGCACCGTTCCACCAACTTCGGTCTGGAGAACAACCGCCCGTACGGGGACGGCGTCGTCACCGGGTACGGCACGGTGGACGGCCGCCCGGTCGCCGTGTTCTCGCAGGACTTCACCGTCTTCGGCGGGGCACTGGGCGAGGTCTACGGCCAGAAGATCGTCAAGGTCATGGACTTCGCGCTGAAGACCGGCTGCCCGGTCATCGGCATCAACGACTCCGGCGGCGCCCGCATCCAGGAGGGCGTGGCCTCGCTGGGCGCGTACGGCGAGATCTTCCGCCGCAACACCCACGCGTCCGGGGTGATCCCGCAGATCTCCCTGGTCGTCGGCCCGTGCGCGGGGGGAGCCGTCTACTCCCCCGCGATCACCGACTTCACGGTGATGGTCGACCAGACCTCGCACATGTTCATCACCGGCCCGGACGTCATCAAGACGGTCACCGGCGAGGACGTCGGCTTCGAGGAGCTGGGCGGCGCGCGCACCCACAACTCCGTCTCGGGCGTGGCGCACCACATGGCCGGCGACGAGAAGGACGCCGTCGAGTACGTCAAGCAGCTGCTGTCGTACCTGCCGTCCAACAACCTGTCCGAGGCGCCGGTGTTCGCGGAGGAGGCGGACCTGTCCGTCACCGACGAGGACCTCGAGCTGGACACGATCGTGCCGGACAGCGCGAACCAGCCGTACGACATGCACACGGTGATCGAGCATGTGCTGGACGACGCCGAGTTCTTCGAGACGCAGGCGCTGTTCGCACCCAACATCCTCACCGGGTTCGGCCGCGTCGAGGGCCACCCGGTGGGCATCGTCGCCAACCAGCCCATGCAGTTCGCGGGCTGTCTGGACATCACGGCCTCCGAGAAGGCGGCCCGCTTCGTGCGCACCTGCGACGCCTTCAACGTCCCGGTCATCACGTTCGTGGACGTGCCGGGCTTCCTGCCCGGCGTCGGCCAGGAGCACGACGGCATCATCCGCCGCGGCGCGAAGCTGATCTACGCGTACGCGGAGGCCACGGTCCCGCTGATCACCGTCATCACCCGCAAGGCCTTCGGCGGCGCGTACGACGTGATGGGCTCCAAGCACCTGGGCGCCGACCTCAACCTGGCCTGGCCGACCGCCCAGATCGCCGTGATGGGCGCCCAGGGCGCGGTCAACATCCTGCACCGCCGCACGATCTCCGAGGCGCAGGCGGCCGGCGAGGACCTCGAGGCGGTGCGCGCCCGGCTGATCCGCGAGTACGAGGACACCCTCCTCAACCCGTACATCGCGGCCGAGCGCGGCTACGTCGACTCGGTGATCATGCCGTCCGACACCCGTCGGCACATCGTGCGCGGACTGCGTCAGCTGCGCACCAAGCGGGAATCCCTGCCCCCGAAGAAGCACGGCAACATCCCCCTCTAAGGAGCCGCTGTGACGATCAAGGTCGTACGGGGCAACCCGACCCCGGAGGAGCTCGCCGCCGCCCTGGCGGTGGTCCGGGCCCGCGCCGCGGCGGTGGCGGCGACGCCGCCGTCCGGCGCGGAGACCCCGAGGGACGCGTGGTCCGACCCCGCCCGCATCGCGGGCCGGCGCGTGCCCCCGCCCGGCCGGGCCTCCTGGACCCGCACCTACTGGCCGAGCTGAGCGCGGCCCGCCCGCGTGCGGCCCGCAGTCGGACGAAAGCCGAACATCCGGTGAACGACTGCGGGCCCGCAACTTGAGTACGGGTACTCAGGCGCCGTCCACCCGCCGAGCCGCACGCTGGTGACATGCTGTGGTCCGACCCCGAGAACGAGCCCCCCGAGGAACTCCGCGACATGCAGGTGACCCTGCGCAGACTCGGCCTCTTCCTCGCGCTGGCCATGGTGCTGGCGATGATCGTGCTCGGCGTCAGATGAGAGCACCGGCGATACGCTGACCGCATGACCGCTGCGCGCCGCCTCGTCCTCGCCTCCCAGTCCCCCGCCCGGCTGAACCTGCTGCGGCAGGCCGGCCTCACCCCCGAGGTGATCGTGAGCGGGGTGGACGAGGACGCCGTCACCGCCCCCACCCCCGCCGAACTGGCGCTCGCCCTCGCCGAGGCGAAGGCCTCCGTCGTGGCCGCGAAGCCCGCCGTCAAGGGCGCCCTGGTGATCGGCTGCGACTCGGTGCTCGACCTGGACGGCGAGGCGCTGGGCAAGCCTGCGGACGCCGAGGAGGCCACCGCGCGCTGGAAGGCGATGCGCGGCCGGGTCGGCACGCTGCAGACCGGCCACTGCGTCTACGACACCGCCAGCGGGCGCCACACCTCCGCGACCGCGTCCACCGTGGTCCGCTTCGGCGACCCGACCGACGCGGAGATCGCGGCGTACGTCGCCTCGGGCGAACCCCTCTACGTGGCCGGAGCGTTCACCCTCGACGGCCGGTCGGCGCCGTTCATCGAGGGCATCGACGGCGACCACGGCAACGTGATCGGCCTCAGCCTGCCCTTGTTGCGCCGGCTGCTGGCGCAACTCGGCGTCGGCATCACCCAGTTGTGGGCGCCGCCGGAGGCGTGACGGGCGCCGGCGCGACCGGCGCCGCCGGAGAGCCGCCACCGTCGCCCTTGGCGTCCTCGGGCGCCGGGGCGGCGGGCCGCTGCCGGGCGTCGTAGGTCATCAGCAGCAGCACGATCAGGGCGAGCACGACCACCATGAAGACGAACTGCGACACGCCCAGCAGTCCCCAGGCGAACGCGCCCAGCAGTCCGTGCACGACGGCCGCGCTGATCAGCAGCACCCGGCCGAAGCCGGCGGGCGCGCGGTCGCGCAGCGCCACCAGCAGGGCGACCACCCCGCACAGGACGAAGTAGAGACCGAAGACGATCCCGCCCACCTTGGAGGACGTCGACATGACGTCGGGGTCCAGGCCGGCCAGGGACATGTCCTGCCGGTCCACCACGACGCCCATGAACCAGTTCAGCGCGGCGACGCCGAGCCCTTCCGCGAAGAGCACGACCGCCACGATCCACGCCACCGGTCTGCGAACCACCGGTCCCCACCCACTTTCGACCCCGACCCGAGCAAGGGTGCCGTTACCTCAAGTACGTTCGAGACATCCTGAACGCTACTAACGGGTAAACCCTGGGACAAGGGTTCTGCGGGGGGCAAAGAATCATTGGGCCATTCGTAGGGACTCCACAAAGAAACGGAGTGGGCCGCAGCACGCTCTCACAGAGACCTTGGCCACATCGGAGGGCTAGGGTTTCCCCGAGGAGTGCTGCGTACGGCGGTACTGCAAGGAATTTCGGTGTCGAGTGAGCCTCGCATCACGCTCCGTGTGGGCAAGCTCACCTGTGGGCACGGGTCGATGAGTCGTGTCGGCAGTCCCTAAACTCGGCTTGTTTCAAGGAGGGAGCCTCAATCGTGCGCAAGGTGCTCATCGCCAACCGTGGCGAAATCGCTGTCCGCGTGGCCCGGGCATGCCGGGATGCCGGTATCGCGAGCGTGGCCGTCTACGCCGACCCGGACCGGGACGCTCTGCATGTCCGCGCCGCGGATGAGGCGTTCGCCCTGGGCGGTGACACTCCCGGGACCAGCTATCTCGACATCGAGAAGGTGCTGAACGCGGCCCGGGAGTCGGGCGCGGACGCGGTCCATCCGGGTTACGGGTTCCTCTCGGAGAACGCCGAGTTCGCCCAGGCGGTCCTGGACGCCGGCCTGATCTGGATCGGCCCGCCGCCGCAGGCCATCCGCGACCTCGGCGACAAGGTCGCCGCCCGGCACATCGCCCAGCGCGCCGGCGCGCCTCTCGTGGCCGGCACGCCCGACCCGGTCTCCGGCGCCGACGAGGTCGTCGCCTTCGCCGAGGAGCACGGCCTGCCGATCGCGATCAAGGCCGCGTTCGGCGGCGGCGGCCGCGGGCTGAAGGTCGCCCGGACGCTGGAAGAGGTCCCCGAGCTGTACGACTCGGCGGTCCGCGAGGCGGTCGCCGCCTTCGGTCGCGGCGAGTGCTTCGTCGAGCGCTACCTCGACAAGCCGCGCCACGTGGAGACGCAGTGTCTCGCCGACAGCCACGGCAACGTGGTCGTCGTCTCCACCCGTGACTGCTCCCTGCAGCGCCGCCACCAGAAGCTGGTCGAGGAGGCCCCGGCGCCGTTCCTCTCCGAGGCGCAGACGGCCGAGTTGTACGCCTCCTCCAAGGCCATCCTGAAGGAGGCCGGCTACGTCGGCGCCGGCACCGTGGAGTTCCTCGTCGGCGTCGACGGCACGATCTCCTTCCTGGAGGTCAACACCCGGCTCCAGGTCGAGCACCCGGTGACCGAGGAGGTCGCCGGCATCGACCTCGTCCGCGAGATGTTCCGCATCGCCGACGGCGAGGAGCTCGGCTACGGCGACCCGGAACTGCGCGGCCACTCCTTCGAGTTCCGCATCAACGGCGAGGACCCGGGTCGTAACTTCCTGCCGGCCCCCGGCACGGTCACCCTCTTCGCCCCGCCGTCGGGCCCGGGCGTCCGCCTGGACGCCGGCGTCGAGTCCGGCAGCGTGATCGGGCCGGCCTGGGACTCCCTCCTCGCCAAGCTGATCGTCACCGGCGCGACCCGCGAGCAGGCGCTGCAGCGGGCGGCCCGCGCCCTGGCCGAGTTCCAGGTCGAGGGCATGGCCACGGCGATCCCGTTCCACCGCGCGGTGGTCGCGGACCCGGCGTTCGCCCCCGAACTCACCGGCAGCCAGGACCCGTTCACGGTCCACACCCGCTGGATCGAGACCGAGTTCGTCAACGAGATCCCGGCCTTCTCCGCCTCGGCGGACACCGACGCCGAGGACGAGACGGACCGCGAGACGATCGTCGTCGAGGTCGGCGGCAAGCGGCTGGAGGTCTCCCTCCCGTCCTCGCTCGGCATGTCGCTGGCCCGCACGGGCCTCGCGGCGGGCGCCAAGCCGAAGCGCCGCGCGGCCAAGAAGTCCGGCCCCGTGGCCTCCGGCGACACCCTCGCCTCTCCGATGCAGGGCACGATCGTGAAGGTCGCGGTCGAGGAGGGCCAGGAGGTCAAGGAGGGCGACCTGGTCGTCGTCCTGGAGGCCATGAAGATGGAGCAGCCCCTGAACGCCCACCGCTCCGGCACCGTCAAGGGCATGAGCGCGGAGGTCGGCGCGTCCATCACGTCGGGCGCGGCGATCTGCGAGATCAAGGACTGACCCCACCCGTTCACCGTGTCGGGGGGGGGG
>NZ_JBMNDR010000080.1:21582-24559 GCF_052543235.1 Streptomyces sp. SAS_272
GTCCCCCCCCCCCCCCCCCCCCCCCCCCCCCCCCCCCCCCCCCCCCCCCCCCCCCCCCGCCGCGTTGTACCGACGGTCGCCACTCCCCGGCCCGGGGCCGCACCATCAGCCCGTCCGGCACGATCCGCCCAGGGCCCGCACCATCAGCCCGCCGGACGATCACTTCGGGCCCGCGCCGTCAGCCCGTCCGGGGGTACCCCCCTGGGGGAGTCCGAGGACGAGGCCCGGGGCAGGGCCGGTCGGGGGTCTGGGGGCGGAGCCCCCGGCATACGACCCCGCGAGGTCAACGCCGACGCAGGTCAGCAACCCTCGCCCGCTCCGCGCCCGGAGCCTGCTCCCCGAGGACGGATCCGGCACGCAGACCCGCCGTGGCCCCCGGGACCTGGCCCCGCCGCGGGGCCGGCAGCGGTACGTCCCGGCGCTGTTGCTGATGGCGCGCCGGGGCCGCATCACCCCCCGGGCTTCCCGACGCCCCGGCGACGGCGATCTGCACCCCCTGGTCGGCCAGGGCCTGCAGTTCGGTGGCGGCACGGTCGTCGTGCGCGGGCGGCTCGTCCGTCACCAGGCGGGTGACGAGGTCCGTGGGCACGGTCTGGAACATGGTGTCCGTGCCGAGCTTGGTGTGGTCGGCGAGGACGACGACCTCGGCGGCCGCCTGGACGAGCGCCCGGTCGACCGACGCCGACAGCATGTTGGACGTGGACAGCCCGCGTTCGGCGGTCAGCCCGCTCCCGGAGAGGAAGGCGCGGGACACCCGCAGTCCCTGGAGGGACTGTTCGGCCCCGCTGCCCACCAGGGCGTAGTTGGAGCCGCGCAGGGTGCCGCCGGTCATCACCACCTCGACCCGGTTGGCGTGGGCCAGGGCCTGGGCCACCAGAAGGGAGTTGGTGACCACGGTCAGACCGGGCACCCGGGCGAGCCGGCGGGCCAGCTCCTGCGTCGTGGTTCCCGCCCCGACCACGATGGCTTCGCCTTCTTCCACGAAGCCCGCGGCGAGGTCCGCGATGGCGGTTTTTTCGGCGGTCGCGAGATGGGATTTCTGCGGAAAGCCGGACTCTCGCGTGAACCCGCCCGGCAATACCGCACCGCCGTGTCGGCGGTCGAGGAGTCCTTCTGCCTCCAGTGCGCGCACGTCCCGCCGCACGGTCACTTCGGAGGTCTGGACGACGCGGGCGAGTTCACGGAGCGACACGGCCCCGTTCGCTCGCACCATTTCGAGGATCAATTGACGACGTTCTGCAGCGAACACGAAACTGACAGTAACGCGGACGACCGTCTGCTTTCAGCTCTTTGCGCCGAATAGTAGAAGTTGTTCGCACAGAGGCACGGGGGGTGGTATAGGGCTCACTTCCGGCGCCCATGCCTCCCGCACCTCTCTCCGGCGCGGCACCGGCCCACCGGTCAACTTCCCGTGACCGGCGGGGAGTCCGGGGGGTGGCCGGAGGCGATCGAAACAGACCGTCAGCCCTCGCCCGACGTCTTCCGGGTGTGCAGCTGCCTCGCCACCTCCGCGATCGACCCCGAAAGGGAGGGGTACACGGTGAACGCGTTCGCGATCTGTTCGACCGTCAGGTTGTTGTCGACGGCGATCGAGATGGGGTGGATCAGTTCCGAGGCGCGCGGGGCGACGACCACACCGCCGACGACGATCCCCGTGCCGGGCCGGCAGAAGATCTTGACGAAGCCGTCCCGGATGCCCTGCATCTTGGCGCGCGGATTGCGCAGCAGCGGCAGCTTGACGACCCGGGCGTCGATCTTCCCGCCGTCCACGTCGGCCTGGCTGTAGCCGACGGTGGCGATCTCGGGGTCGGTGAAGACGTTCGAGGAGACCGTCTTGAGGTTCAGCGGGGCCACCGCGTCGCCGAGGAAGTGGTACATGGCGATCCGGCCCTGCATGGCGGCGACGGAGGCGAGGGCGAAGATCCCGGTCACGTCGCCGGCCGCGTAGACGCCGGGGGCGGTGGTACGGCTGACCTTGTCGGTCCAGATGTGCCCGGACTCACGGACCTTGACGCCCGCCTCCTCCAGCCCCATCCCCTCGCTGTTGGGGATGGCGCCGACCGCCATCAGGCAGTGCGAGCCGGTGATGACCCGGCCGTCGGAGAGCGTGACCTCGACCCGGTCGCCGACCCGCTTGGCGGACTCGGCGCGCGAGCGGGCCATGACGTTCATGCCGCGACGGCGGAAGACGTCCTCGAGCACGGCGGCCGCGTCCGGGTCCTCGCCGGGCAGCACGCGGTCACGGGAGGAGACCAGGGTGACCTTGGAGCCGAGGGCCTGGTAGGCGCCGGCGAACTCCGCGCCGGTGACGCCCGAGCCGACCACGATGAGCTCCTCGGGGAGCTCGGCGAGGTCGTAGACCTGGGTCCAGTTCAGGATGCGCTCACCGTCGGGCTGCGCGTCCGGCAGCTCGCGCGGGTGGGCGCCGGTGGCGAGCAGCACGGCGTCGGCGGTGAGGGTCTCCTCGGTGCCTCCCCCAGAGGGGGTACCCCCAGCGGCGGCGACCACGACCTTGCGCGAGCCGTCGAGGGCCTGCATGCCCTCCAGCCGGCCGCGCCCGCGCAGCACGCGCGCGCCGGCCCGGGTGACGGAGGCGGTGATGTCGTGCGACTGGGCGAGCGCGAGGCGCTTCACCCGTCGGTTGACCTTGCCGAGGTCCACGCCGACGACCCGGGCCGCCTGCTCCAGCGGCGGGGTGTCGTCGGCGACGATGATGCCGAGCTCCTCGTACGACGAGTCGAAGGTCGTCATGACCTCGGCCGTAGCGATAAGGGTCTTCGACGGCACGCAGTCGGTCAGCACCGACGCTCCGCCCAGACCGTCGCAGTCGACGACGGTCACCTCCGCGCCGAGCTGCGCGGCCACCAGGGCCGCTTCATAGCCGCCGGGTCCGCCACCGATGATCACGATCCGAGTCACGTACTCCATTCTCCCGCACGGCACGCGGTGATACCGCCCCGGGGGGGGGGGGGGGGGG
>NZ_JBMNDR010000080.1:24569-41946 GCF_052543235.1 Streptomyces sp. SAS_272
CCCCCCCCCCCCCCCCACGCCTGTGACGGGAGTGCCGCCCGTGGCCGCTGCCGTACTCTCCTTGCATGTCGCTCTACGCCGCGTACGCCGGCAACCTCGACGCGCGGCTGATGTCCCGCCGCACCCCGCACTCGCCGCTGCGCGCCACGGGCTGGCTGAACGACTGGCGGCTGACCTTCGGCGGCGAGCAGCTCGGCTGGGACGGCGCGCTGGCGACGGTCGTGGAGGAGCCCGGCGCGCAGGTGTTCGTCGCGCTGTACGACGTCGCCCCCATGGACGAGGAGTCGCTGGACCGCTGGGAGGGCGTGGGCCTGGGCATCTACCGGCGTGCCCGGGTGCGGGTGCAGACGCTGGAGGGCGAGGAGTCCGCCTGGATGTACGTGCTGAACGGCTACGAGGGCGGACTGCCGTCGGCACGGTACCTGGGCGAGGTCGCGGACGCGGCCGAGTCGGCGGGCGCGCCCCACGATTACGTGATGGAGCTGCGCAAGCGGCCCTGCTGAGCGCGGCCGCCTTCTAGACTCGGAGCATCTGCGCAGCAACGGGAGATCGTATGGGTCCCAGCACGTATGACGTCTACTACACGGTGCAGGCCGCCGAGGCCCGCGACCGGCTCGACGATCAGCAGCGCGCCGCTTTCGACAAGGGCATCGCCCTGCTGGCTCGCGATCCGTTCCTCTCGGTGTCGAGGCCCATAGGGTCCACCGGAGACGACCGCACGATCCGCCTGACGCAGAACATCCTCGTCGAGTACACGGTGAGCCGCGGCCGCCTGCTGATCTTCATCGTCGAAGTGTTCAACGACAAGGACGTCCTGATCACGGACGCCTGAGGGGTCCCTCGGCCGCTCCCCGTCGGAAACGACAAGACAACGATCGCATTCCCGTGGGCTCCGTCATCTACGCGCGTAGGCACAAACCGGCTACGCTCTCTCGCGTGAACGCATCTCTTCTCCCGGACGACATCCAGGGCGACCCGCACGCCGCCGCCGACGCCGCCGCCGCGCGCCTGCGCGAACTGACCGGCGCCGAGACCCACGACGTCGCTCTCGTGATGGGCTCCGGCTGGGCGCCCGCCGTGGACGCCCTGGGCTCCGCCGACGCCGAGTTCCAGGTCACCGACCTTCCCGGATTCCCGCCGCCCGCGGTGGAGGGCCACGGCGGCAAGGTCCGCTCGTACCGGATCGGCGAGAAGCGGGCGCTGGTGTTCCTCGGCCGGACCCACTACTACGAGGGCCGTGGCGTCGCCGCCGTCGCCCACGGCGTGCGCACCGCGGTGGCCGCCGGCTGCAAGACGATCGTGCTGACCAACGGCTGCGGCGGTCTGCGCGAGGGCATGCGTCCCGGTCAGCCGGTGCTGATCAGCGACCACCTCAACCTGACGGCGACCTCGCCGATCATCGGCGCCAACTTCGTCGACCTGACGGACCTCTACTCGCCGCGGCTGCGCGCCCTGTGCAAGGAGATCGACGCCACCCTGGAGGAGGGCGTCTACGCCCAGTTCCCCGGCCCGCACTACGAGACGCCGGCCGAGATCCGCATGGCGCGGACCATCGGCGCGGACCTGGTGGGCATGTCCACCGTGCTGGAGGCCATCGCGGCGCGCGAGGCGGGCGCCGAGGTGCTCGGCATCTCCCTGGTGACCAACCTCGCCGCCGGTATGACGGGCGAGCCGTTGAACCACGAGGAGGTCCTCCAGGCGGGCCGGGACAGCGCGACGCGCATGGGGTCGTTGCTGGCCCGGGTGCTCGGCCGGCTCTGAGCGCGCCGCCGGGGGCCCGCCGCCCCCGGTCCCCCCAAGGCTCCGAGCGGGCCTCGTCCTCGCACTTCCCCGGAGAGGGACCCCGGACAGGCCGGCCCGATCCGGCCCGAGCCGGCAGACGACCGGCGTCCACACGCAACCGGAGGGTGACCCCCGTGCACGACGATCTCCTCGCCCGCGCCCAGGCCTGGCTCGCGGAGGATCCCGACCCCGAGACCCGCGCCGAGCTGGCCAAGCTCCTCGACGCCGGGGACGTCACCGAGCTGGCCGACCGCTTCGGCGGCACCCTCCAGTTCGGCACCGCCGGCCTGCGCGGCGAGCTGGGCGCCGGGCCCATGCGGATGAACCGGTCCGTGGTGATCCGCGCGGCGGCCGGTCTCGCCGCCTACCTCGCGAAGAACGGCCAGGCCGGCGGGACCGTCGTCATCGGCTACGACGCCCGCCACAAGTCCGCCGACTTCGCCCGCGACACCGCCGCCGTGATGACCGGCGCGGGATTCCGGGCGGCCGTGCTACCCCGCCCCCTGCCCACGCCCGTCCTCGCCTTCGCCATAAGGCGGCTGGGCGCGGTCGCCGGGGTCGAGGTCACCGCCAGCCACAACCCGCCCCGCGACAACGGCTACAAGGTGTACCTGGGCGATGGCTCGCAGATCGTGCCGCCCGCCGACGCGGGGATCGCGGCGGAGATCGACGCGATCGTCTCGCTCGACGACGTCCCCCGTCCCGAGGCCGGCTGGGAGACGCTCGACGACGCCGTCCTCGACGCCTACCTGGCCCGCACGGACGCCGTCCTCGCCCAGGGCTCCCCGCGCACGGCCCGCACCGTCTACACGGCGATGCACGGCGTGGGCAAGGACGTCCTGCTCGCCGCCTTCGCCCGCGCGGGCTTCCCCGAGCCGGTCCTCGTCGCCGAGCAGGCCGAGCCCGACCCGGACTTCCCGACCGTCGCCTTCCCCAACCCGGAAGAGCCCGGCGCGATGGACCTCGCCTTCGCCGCCGCCCGCGCGGCGGCCCCGGATCTGATCATCGCCAACGACCCGGACGCCGACCGCTGTGCGGTGGCCGTCCCGCACGACGGCGACTGGCGCATGCTGCGCGGCGACGAGGTCGGCTCCCTGCTGGGCGCCCACCTCGTCCGGCGCGGCGCGCGGGGCACGTTCGCCGAGTCGATCGTCTCCTCCTCCCTCCTCGGCCGCATCGCCGAGAAGGCGGGCCTGCCCTACGAGGAGACCCTCACCGGCTTCAAGTGGATCGCCCGCGTGGACGGCCTGCGCTACGGCTACGAGGAGGCCCTCGGCTACTGCGTGGACCCCGAGGGCGTCCGGGACAAGGACGGCATCACCGCCGCCCTGCTCGTCACGGAACTGGCCTCGGAGCTCAAGGAGCAGGGCCGCACCCTTCTGGACCTTCTGGACGACCTCGCCGTGGAGCACGGTCTGCACGCCACCGACCAGCTCTCGGTGCGGGTGCAGGACCTCTCCGTCATCGCCCGCGCGATGGACCGGCTGCGCGCGGCGCCCCCGGCCTCTCTCGCGGGCCTGGCCGTGACCGCGGCCGAGGACCTCACCCGGGGCACGGACCGGCTGCCGCCCACCGACGGCCTGCGCTACACGCTCGACGGCGCCAGGATCGTCGTCCGGCCCAGCGGCACCGAACCGAAGCTGAAGTGCTATCTGGAGGTCGTCGTCCCGGTCGCCGCCCACGCCGGCCTGCCGGAGGCCCGCAGCAGGGCGACCGCGCTCCTGGCGGACCTCAAGCGGGACCTGTCGGCGGCAGCGGGCATCTGACGCACGGCCGCGCAAGGCCCGGCGGACGACGACGGACGGCGGGGCGGCGGACGGCGGGGCGGCGCACTGCGGGGCGGGGCGACGGACGGCGGGGCGGCGCACTGCGGGGCGGGGCGACGGACGGCGGGGCGGCGCACTGCCGGCGTTCCCGTGCGGGAAGCGGCGCCGCCGCGCGCCGGGCAGAGCTCACCGCACGAGAAGGAGCACCGCCGCGACCGCCGTCGCCAGGGCCGCGCCGAGGGGCCACAGGGGCCGTCCGCGCCGGTGGCCGGCCGCCGTGGCGGTCGGCCTCAGGGCCGGGGTCCGCCACATGGCCGTGATCTCCGCGGCCGTCCGCTCGTACGGATGCAGCACCCCGAGCCTGTCCTCCAGCCAGGACCAGCGCAGGGAGGACGCCCGCCACTCCGCGGACGCGGCCGGGTCGCCGTCGATCCTCAGGCGCGTGCCCTCGCACTTCACGATCCGCACGTCGTCCCAGAGCATGTGCCGGGTCCCCCGCAGCCCGTTGAACCACAGGCCCTCCCGGTCGGCGGTGACGCGCCAGGCGAGCCGCCGCGGCAGCACGAGGCCGGCGAGGACCGTGAGGACGAGGGCGTAGACGTCGCCCCACCAGCCGGATCTCAGGTAGCACGCGAGGAACAGCGCCGCGAGCGCGACGGCGGTCCGGTCGGCCCACCCGGCGCTCCAGTGCCGCACCCGCTCCGGCTCCTCGTGGTCCCGGTCCCGTTCGGCGGCGGCCTCCGTGGCCGTCGTGCGCAGCCGAGCGTCCCGGGCCGCGCGGACGGACTTCCGCTTCTCGGCTCTGCTCCTGCTCCGCAACGCGCCCGGGGTCATCGGCCGGACCGGCCCGAGGGACGCCTCGCTCACCGGCGCCCCGCCGGCCACGGACGCGGCGGCGAGGAAGACGACCTCGCCCCCGTCGTAGGGGATGCCGTGCAGCACGGCCTCCCGCAGCGGCCCGGCGCGCTCGTCGTCGATCCGGTCGATCAGCGCACGCAGCTCCTTGTCGTCGCCGCCGTGCTCGTCGCCGCCGTCCTCGTCGCCGCCGTCCTCGTTGCCGTCGTCCTTGTCGCCGTCTCCCCCGCGGCCGTCGGCCCCGCCCGCGTCGGCCGCACCCCGGGAGGCCTTGAACCCGTACGTGGAGACCGTGAACAGGGGATGCAGCGCGGCGAGATCGTCGGCGGCGTAGACCTCGGTGTCGGCGTCGCTGTTGTCACGCACGAGGACCCGTAGCACCGGGACGGGTACGCGGCGCAGACCGAGGGCCCGGCGGCGGCCCAGCACCCCGGAGAGCATCAGGGTGAGGCCCAGTCCGGCGAGACACCAGCCGGCCGCCGGGACCGCCTGCCGGCCGGCGGACCGGTCCCAGAGCCCGGCGGCGGCGTACAGCGCCCCGCCCACGACGACCGTTCCCAGCCCGCACCACAGCAGGAACGTCCCGCGTTCCGCCCGCTCGCCCCCGGGCGTCGGCGCCGCGGCCGTCACGCCTCCGGCGGCCTCCCGTGCCGCCTCCCGCTGCCGCCGGCGCACGGTCAGCCGCAGGCAGACGGTTCCCCAGACGCCCGCCAGCACGGCCGCCGCGCCCAGCCGTGCACCGAGCGCGAGGTCCCCCGCGGTCAGCACCACGCCGACGGCGACGGGCCCGAGGACCGCGGCCGCCTCGGGCCGCAGCACCGGCCACACGAGGTGCAGGGCGACCAGGGCGGCGGCCCACGCGGGCAGTGCGCCCCACGCGCCCAGCAGACCGGCGGCGAGGACGGCCGGCAGCGGCAGTGCCACGAAGGCCGGCACAGGGGGTCGCACCGGCACCCAGCGCGGCGGCAGCGCTCGCGTCCAGTGCGCCGCCCGTTCACCGTCCCAGGGCAGACAGCCCTCGGGTACGGCCGCCTCCGGCAGCCGCAGCACCGCGCCGACTTCCGTACTCATCGCCCACTCTCCCGACTCACCGGATCACCCTGCTCCGACCACCGCACCGACGGGCTGACGCCGACGCCGCGGTTCCCTGCCCCGTGGACACCCGCCCACGCCGTCGGCGCACACCAACCCACCGCACCCCGGACGCACAGCCCACGAGCGCGCCCGAGCGCCTGCGCTCCCCCACACCGACGACACGGCCCGACCGCGGACCGCGGCCCGGACCGCCGCCAGGGCTGCGCCCGGCGTGTCCACCGCGACCATGCACCCGGCCCGGACCCAGAACCCGCGGGCCGGACACCCGCCGGCGCGCCCCGGAGGCCCGGCACCGCACCGGCCCCGACCTCGGACTCCCGGCACTCCTCGGATCCCGGCCGCAGAGCCGCCCTCGGTCCCGGCCACCGCCTGACCCCCGACCCGCCTGACCCGCGACAGGCCTGACCGGCGACAGGCCTGACCCGCGGCACTCCGAACCCTCGACCACGCCGCCATCGCGGCGCGCCGGCCCGGGCTCAGCCCACGGCCAGCAGAATCCCCAGCACCACGGCTCCCGCCGCGACCGGGCCCAGGATCTCCCAGGCCCAGCGCACGGACACCTCGCCCTGCGCGCTCTCCTCCTGCTGCCGCGCCTCCCACACCTCGCGCAGTTCGTCCACGTCCCGGTCGCCGCGGGCGCGCAGGGGACCGTCCGCGGCAGTCGCGCCGGTCCGGCCCGGTCGGCCGCCCTTGCCCCGGGCCGCCCGCTTGCGTTCCCGCAGCGAGACGGGGATGGACCACAGCTGGAACTTCTTCCCCGACACGGCGATCGCCTCGTTGGAGTATCCGGACCGCAGTGTGGCGACCTGACCCCAGGGCAGCACGATCAACCGGAAGGGGTTGCGCACCCGCAGCCGGTCCGGGCCCGCGTACACGGCGGGCCGCAGGGTGAAGGCGATGATCAGCGGCACGACGATGATCAGCGTCGCGAGCGCCAGCCAGGGGGTGCGCCCCTCACCTGCGACGATCGCGTCGACGCCGAGCCAGGCGGCCAGCCCGAGCAGCGCCGCACCGGTGGCGACACCCGCGGACGAGCGGTAGACCCGGTCCTTCGTCACGGGCTCCGGGGTCTCCTGAAACCCCGAGTCCGCCGGAGAACCCGACGGAGTCTCAGAACCCGAGGCGGCTGGAGAACCCGAGGCGGCTTGCGAACCCGAGGCCGCCGGAGAGCCCGAGTCGGCAGGAGAGCCCGAGTCCGCCGGAGAAGCCGAGGGCGCCGGGGAATCCGGGGAGCCGGAGGGCCCAGAAGCGCCGGGCCCGGGGGTCCCGGCGGGCCGTTCGGGCTCCGGGGCGCCCGCGGGCTTCGCGGGCCGTGGCTCTGGTGACTGGTCTTCCGGGCTCGTCATGGCCCCGATTGTGCCCGAAGCCCGCGATCCGCTCATACGCGGTGCCCCGGCGTGCGATGAGCGCCCGAACGGCTTCCCGGGGTGTACACCCGCTACGCGCGTAGATATGCTCGTCTGGTGACCATGCCCACCAATGCACCCACCGCAGCCCCGGCGCTCACCGACGTGACCGCGTCCGACGCCGCGCTGCGCCGCTTCCTCCACGGGCTGCCCGGCGTCGACGCGGTCGGCCTGGAGGCGCGCGCCGCAACGCTCGGCACCCGTTCCATCAAGACGACCGCCAAGGCGTACGCCATCGACCTCGCCATCTCGATGGTCGACCTGACGACGCTGGAAGGCGCGGACACCCCGGGCAAGGTCCGGGCGCTCGGCGCCAAGGCGGTCCGTCCCGACCCGACCGACCGGACGGCCCCCGCCACGGCCGCGGTCTGCGTCTATCCCGACATGGTGGCCGTCGCCAAGGAGGCCGTCGCGGGCTCCGCCGTGAAGGTCGCCTCGGTCGCCACCGCCTTCCCGGCCGGCCGCGCCGCCCTCGACGTGAAGCTGGCCGACGTCCGTGACGCGGTCGCCGCCGGCGCCGACGAGGTGGACATGGTCATCGACCGCGGGGCGTTCCTGGCGGGCCGGTACATGAAGGTGTACGACGAGATCGTCGCCGTCCGCGAGACCTGCGGGACGGCCGCCCGTCTCAAGGTCATCTTCGAGACCGGCGAGCTGTCGACGTACGACAACATCCGGCGGGCGAGCTGGCTCGGCATGCTGGCCGGGGCGGACTTCATCAAGACGTCCACCGGCAAGGTCGCCGTCAACGCCACCCCCGCCAACACCCTGCTCATGCTGGAGGCCGTCCGCGACTTCCGCGCCCAGACCGGCGTCCAGGTCGGCGTGAAACCGGCCGGCGGCATCCGCACCAGCAAGGACGCGATCAAGTTCCTGGTCCTGGTCAACGAGACCGCCGGCGAGGACTGGCTGGACAACCACTGGTTCCGCTTCGGCGCCTCCTCGCTCCTCAACGATCTGCTGATGCAGCGCCAGAAGCTGGCCACCGGCCGCTACTCCGGCCCCGACTACGTGACGGTGGACTGAGACCCCATGACCATGGAAAAGCTGACTTCCGCATTCGAGTACGCACCGGCGCCCGAGTCCCGCTCGGTCGTCGACATCGCCCCCTCCTACGGCCTGTTCATCGACGGCGAGTTCACCGACGCGGCCGACGGCAAGGTCTTCAAGACCGTCTCGCCGTCCTCCGAGGAGGTCCTGTCCGAGATCGCCCAGGCGGGCGAGGCGGACGTGGACCGCGCCGTGAAGTCCGCCCGCAGGGCCTTCGGCGCCTGGTCGGCGCTCCCCGGCGCCGAGCGGGCGAAGTACCTGTTCCGCATCGCCCGGATCATCCAGGAGCGCAGCCGCGAGCTGGCCGTCCTGGAGACGCTGGACAACGGCAAGCCGATCCGGGAGACGCGCGACGCCGACCTGCCGCTGGTCGCCGCGCACTTCTTCTACTACGCGGGCTGGGCCGACAAGCTCGACCACGCCGGGTTCGGGTCCTCGCCGAGGCCGCTGGGCGTGGCCGGCCAGGTCATCCCGTGGAACTTCCCCCTGCTGATGCTGGCGTGGAAGATCGCCCCGGCGCTCGCCACCGGCAACACGGTCGTCCTGAAGCCTGCCGAGACGACGCCGCTGAGCGCCCTGTTCTTCGCGGACGTCTGCCGTCAGGCGGGTCTGCCCAGGGGCGTCGTCAACATCCTGCCGGGGTACGGCGACGCGGGCGCGGCGCTCGTCGCCCACCCCGACGTGAACAAGGTGGCCTTCACCGGCTCCACGGCGGTCGGCAAGGCCATCGCGAAGACGGTCGCGGGCACCCGCAAGAAGCTCACGCTGGAGCTGGGCGGCAAGGGCGCCAACATCGTCTTCGACGACGCGCCGATCGACCAGGCGGTCGAGGGCATCGTCAACGGCATCTTCTTCAACCAGGGCCAGGTCTGCTGCGCGGGCTCCCGTCTCCTCGTCCAGGAGTCGATCCAGGAGGAGCTGCTGGAGTCCCTCAAGCGCCGGCTGTCGACGCTGCGCCTCGGTGATCCGCTGGACAAGAACACCGACATCGGCGCGATCAACTCCGAGGAGCAGCTGACCCGTATCACCTCGCTCGTCGAGCAGGGCGTGGCCGAGGGCGCGGAGCGCTGGTCCCCGGCCTGTGAACTGCCGGACGCGGGCTACTGGTTCGCGCCGACGCTCTTCACGAACGTCACCCAGGCCCACACCGTCGCCCGGGACGAGATCTTCGGCCCCGTCCTGTCGGTCCTCACCTTCCGCACCCCGGACGAGGCCGTCGCCAAGGCCAACAACACGCCGTACGGCCTGTCGGCGGGTGTCTGGACGGAGAAGGGCTCCCGCATCCTCGCGGTGGCGAACAAGCTCCGGGCCGGCGTCGTCTGGTCCAACACGTTCAACAAGTTCGACCCGACCTCGCCGTTCGGCGGGTACAAGGAGTCGGGCTTCGGCCGCGAGGGCGGCCGCCACGGCCTGGAGGCGTACCTCGATGTCTGACAAGTCCGAGAAGACCGAGCAGCCGCGTCTGAGCGTCTTCAAGACCTACAAGCTGTACGTCGGCGGGAAGTTCCCGCGTTCGGAGAGCGGCCGGGTGTACGAGGTGACCGACGCACAGGGCAGGTGGCTGGCCAACGCGCCGCAGTCGTCCCGCAAGGACGCGCGTGACGCGGTGGTCGCCGCGCGCAAGGCGTTCGGCGGCTGGGCCGGGGCCACGGCGTACAACAGGGGCCAGATCCTCTACCGCGTCGCGGAGATGCTGGAGGGCCGCCGGGGGCAGTTCGCCCGCGAGGTCGCCGACGCCGAGGGCCTGTCGAAGTCCAGGGCGGCCGCCGTGGTGGACGCGACGATCGACCGCTGGGTCTGGTACGCGGGCTGGACCGACAAGATCGCCCAGGTGGTGGGCGGCGGGAACCCGGTCGCGGGACCGTACTTCAACATCTCCTCGCCGGAGCCGACGGGCGTCGTGACCGTCCTCGCACCGCAGGACTCGTCCTTCCTGGGCCTGGTCTCGGTCGTCGCCCCGGTGATCGCCACCGGCAACACGGTCGTGGTGATCGCGAGCGAGCGGTCGCCGCTGCCGGCGCTGTCGCTCGGCGAGGTACTGGCCACCTCCGACCTGCCCGGCGGCGTCGTCAACGTCCTCTCCGGCCGCACGGCGGAGATCGCGGCGCCGCTGGCGTCCCACCAGGACGTCAACGCGATCGACCTCGCGGGCGCCGACGAGGCGCTGGCGAAGGAGCTGGAGATCGCCGCGGCCGACAACCTCAAGCGCGTTCTTCGTCCACAGCCTGTGGACGACTGGGCGGCGACTCCCGGCATCGACCGGATGACGGCGTTCCTGGAGACGAAGACCGTCTGGCACCCCACGGGCTCCCTGGGCGCCTCCGGCTCGTCCTACTGACGGCCGCGGCGCGTCGCACCGACGCCACCACGAGCAGGGCCGCGCCTCCTCTCCGTCCGGAGGAGACGCGGCCCGGGATCGAGAGCCGCGCCCGCCCTCCGTCCGGGGTCGGCGCGGCTCTCCCGTCCGGCGGGCGGGCTTCAGCCGCCCAGCACCTTCGTCACCTCGCCCAGCACGGGGATCGACCCGATCGACTGCGCCTGCGCGACCGGGGCGGTCAGCATCTGGGACGTCAGGGGCTGGAAGTCGGCGAGCTGGGTTCCCACGCCGTTGTCGAGGGGGTCGACGCCGGTGCCCGCGAGGGGGTTGGGCTTGAGGCCGGAGACGGCGCCGGTGACATACGGCAGAGCGCCCAGCGCCCCCTGTACGCCCGCCTGCGGGTCGAGGGAGCCGATCGAGTCGGGCCGGCTGTTCACCGCGTCGAGGACCGGTTCGCCGGTCGTCGCCGAGGCGGCCGAGGCGCCCGCGCCCAGCGCCACTCCGGCGGTCGCGAGGGCGGCGAAGACGCGCCGGGCGGTGGAGGTCTGGGAGGAGTCATGTCGGGCCATCGTCGATGCCGCCTTCTGATGCGCAAGGTGATCAGGTCGCCACGAAGGGTAGTTGAGATGTGACGCGCGCATCAAAGCCGACCCGCGGGGTCGTTGACGGACGGGGGGATGCCTCACACTGGTGTCCTGTGACGCCCCCTCCGCCCATACCGACGCGAGTCGTGCTGCTCTGCGGCCCTTCCGGCTCCGGCAAGTCCCTGCTCGCCGCCCGCTCCGGCCTTCCTGTGCTGCGGCTCGACGACTTCTACAAGGAGGGCGACGACCCGACGCTGCCGTCGGTCGCCGGGAGCTCCGACATCGACTGGGACCACCCCGACTCGTGGGACGCGGACGCCGCCGTCGCCGCGATCGTGGACCTGTGCGGGACCGGACGCACGCATGTTCCCGTCTACGACCTCTCGCTCAGCGCGCGCACCGGCGAGGAGGCGGTCGAGATCGGGCGGACCCCGCTGTTCATCGCCGAGGGCATCTTCGCCGCCGAGATCGTCGTCCGCTGCCGGGAGCTGGGCGTGCTGGCGGACGCGCTGTGCCTGAGCCGCGGTCCGGTGAAGACCTTCCGCCGCCGCTTCCTTCGCGATCTGAAGGAGGGCCGCAAGTCGGCGCCCTTCCTCCTGCGGCGCGGCTGGCGCCTGATGCGCGCCGAACGCTCCATCGTGGCCCGGCAGACCGGGCTGGGCGCGTATGCCTGCGACCGCGACGAGGCGATGGGCCGCCTGGCCGCCGCAGCCGCGGGCCGCCGCGCCGCCACCACGCGAACCGCCGCCTAGGGCCGTTTCGCCCCCGTCCGGCCCGGCCGCAGCAACGGCCAGGGCCGTTTCGTCCGCGTCGGGCCCGGCCGCACCGCGGCCTCGGAGCCCGGTCCGGCGCTCCGGTCGCGTCGACGGGGCGCGACGCGGAAAAGCGGGACTGGACGGACCCCCCGGCCCTCCAGCCCCGCTCCCGGTGCTTCCCCCGTGCTTCCCCCGTGTGGTGCTTCCCCCGTGCTTGCGCGGTGCCGCTCCCCCGTACGTCCCCCGTCGGGTCCCCCCGGCACCGCTCCCCCGTTCACCGGCTCCCCTGAGCGGAGCCGGGCCCTCCCCCGTTCACCCTCAGGCGACCAGCTCCCCGAAGGCGTCCTCCTCGTCACGGCCGAAGCTGAGGACCTCGTCCTCACGCAGCCGGCGGAGCGACCGCCAGATGCTCGACTTCACCGTGCCGACACTGATGTCGAGGATCTCCGCGATCTCCGGGTCGGTGCGGCCCTCGTAGTAGCGAAGGACCAGCATCGTCCGCTGGAGTTCGGGCAGCCGGGCCAGCGCCTGCCACAGGACCGCGCGCAGTTCGGTGCCGCGCATCGCGTCCGTGTCGCCGGGCGTCTCCGGCAGTTCCTCGGTCGGGTACTCGTTCAGCTTGCGGCGGCGCCACGCGCTGATGTGCAGGTTGGTCATCGTCCGGCGGAGGTATCCGCCGACCGCGGCCTTGTCGCTGATCCGCTCCCAGGCCCGGTAGGTCGAAAACAGCGCGCTCTGCAGCAGGTCCTCGGCCTCGAATCGGTCACCGGTGAGGTGGTAGGCGGTTGCGTACAGGGAGGCGCGGCGCTCCTGGACGTAGGCGGTGAACTCCGCCTCCGTCAGGGAGCGACGCTCCCCCGGGTCCTCCCCGTACGCGGCTCCCCCGTGAGCCGCCTGTTCCCCCGTGTCGACCACCGTCATGAACCCGGTGTGCTGACGTCCGGCGCCGCGAGCGCACCCCCGCCCGCTCACTGCGCCAGACTTCTCGGAACCCCGGTTCACGTCGTGCAGACGCGTGACGACTGCGACTGCGTTGGTGCTCATACCGTGCAGCGTGTTCATCTCGCGCCCCCCGTCGTGGACTTCCGGTGTTCTGTCTGGTGCCTCGGCCGGGCCTCGCGGTGTTCGTTCTCCGCGTCGCCCCGCCTCGTGACCAAAAGACTGCCCGGGCCACTTCATCGCCGTGTCCGCCGTCTGTCACAGACCTGTCACAGGGGCCTGTCACGGGAACACCACAGACGCTCCACAGGCTTGCGCGGTAGGGCAGTTGGCCTGGTCGGCGCAGGTCACCGGGCAAGGGGCCGCGGGGTCCTCGAACCGCTCCCGTGCCCCCGCGGGCCGCCCGGCGGGAACGGCCCGTCCGGCCGCGCCGGGACGGCGGGGCGCCGCACGGTCACCGACCGATCTCATGTCATGCCCGCGACCGACGGCGAGCAGTGGCCGATTCCGCCCCACCGCGTCCGGACGGCCGGCGCCCGCGGTCGCGCGAAAGAGCGCTCGACCTCGAAGAAACCGCAGGTCCACGGCGTGCGGCCCGGACATTCGCACGGCTTTGGTGCAGGCGTTCGCAGGCTTTCCCCGGCCCCTCGCACGTCGCTCGCGCCGCCGGAACCGCCGCTCCTCGGCGGCCGCGCCCGGACCTGCACGTACCCACAGGTCGAACGACAGCCCCCTCATGGGCCAGAATGAGCCCGTGCCTTCCCTGTTGCTGATCGAGGACGACGACGCCATCCGTACGGCCCTGGAGCTCTCACTGACGCGCCAGGGGCACCGTGTGGCGACCGCTGCGAGCGGTGAGGACGGTCTGAAGCTGCTGCGCGAGCAGCGGCCGGATCTGATCGTGCTGGACGTGATGCTGCCCGGCATCGACGGTTTCGAGGTCTGCCGTCGCATCCGGCGCACCGACCAGCTGCCGATCATCCTGCTCACCGCGCGCAGTGACGACATCGACGTGGTGGTCGGGCTGGAGTCCGGCGCCGACGACTACGTCGTCAAACCCGTGCAGGGCCGGGTGCTGGACGCCCGGATCCGGGCCGTGCTGCGGCGCGGGGAGCGCGAGTCGAACGACGCGGCGACCTTCGGCAGCCTCGTCATCGACCGCGCGGCGATGACCGTCACGAAGAACGGCGAGGACCTCCAGCTCACCCCGACCGAGCTGCGGCTGCTGCTCGAACTGAGCCGTCGGCCCGGCCAGGCGCTGTCCCGGCAGCAGTTGCTGCGGCTGGTGTGGGAGCACGACTACCTGGGCGACTCCCGGCTGGTGGACGCCTGTGTCCAGCGGCTGCGGGCCAAGGTGGAGGACGTGCCGTCCTCCCCGGTCCTGATCCGCACCGTGCGCGGCGTCGGCTACCGCCTGGACGCCCCTCAGTGACACAGCCGCAGGGGGGGCTCCGCGGCTGGTCCGCGGCGCGCAAGGGAAGACTGTCACGGCTGCGTCTCACCAGCCTGCGCCTGCGGCTGGTGGTGGTCTTCGGCGCGGTCGCGCTGACGGCCGCCGTGTCCGCGTCCGGCATCGCGTACTGGCTGAACCGCGAGGCCGTGCTGACCCGCACCCAGGGCTCGGTGCTGCGGGACTTCGAGCAGGAGATGCAGAACCGGGCCGGTTCGCTGCCGGCGCATCCCTCGCAGGACGAGCTCCAGCACACCGCGGGACAGATGGCCAACAGCAGTCAGCGGTTCAACGTGCTGCTGGTGGGCGCGGACGACAGCGGCAAGACCGTGTACGGCAACTCGAACGGACTCAACGGCTTCTCGCTGGAGGACGTCCCCGAGTCGCTGCGCACGGCGGTGAACAAGCAGCAGGACGTCACGGGCGGCAACAAGTCGCCGTACCACCTGTACTGGCAGCGGGTCGTGGACCACGGGACGCCGTACCTGGTGGCCGGGACGCGGGTGAACGGGGGCGGCCCCACCGGCTACATGCGCAAGTCGCTGGCGCCGGAGGCCAAGGACCTCAACTCGCTCGCCTGGTCGCTGGGGATCGCCACCGCCCTCGCGCTCGTCGGGGCCGCCCTGCTCGCGCAGGCCGCCGCCACGACCGTCCTGAAGCCGGTGCACCGGCTCGGCGTCGCGGCGCGCCGGCTCGGTGAGGGACGGCTCGACACCCGGCTGCGGGTCTCCGGGACCGACGAACTCGCCGATCTGTCGCGGACGTTCAACCGGACCGCAGAGGCGCTGGAGAAGCGGGTCGACGACATGGCCGCCCGTGACGAGGCGTCGCGCCGGTTCGTCGCCGACATGTCGCACGAGCTGCGGACGCCGCTGACCGCCATCACCACCGTCGCGGAGGTGCTGGAGGAGGAGCTGGACGCCGAGTCGGGCAGCATCGACCCGATGATCGAGCCCGCGGTGCGGCTGGTGGTCAGCGAGACGCGGCGGCTGAACAACCTCGTGGAGAACCTGATGGAGGTCACCCGCTTCGACGCGGGGACCGCGCGGCTGGTCCTGGACGACGTCGACGTCGCCGACCAGATCACCGCGTGCATCGACGCGCGTGCCTGGCTGGACGCCGTCGACCTGGCCGCGGAGCGCGGCATCCACGCCCGGCTCGACCCGCGCCGGCTGGACGTCATTCTGGCCAACCTCATCGGCAACGCGCTCAAGCACGGCGGTTCGCCGGTGCGGGTGTCGGTGTCGGCGCAGGACGACTCGATGGTCATCTCCGTGCGCGACCACGGGCCGGGCATCCCGGAGGAGGTGCTGCCGCACGTCTTCGACCGGTTCTACAAGGCGAGCGCCTCCCGGCCGCGTTCCGAGGGCAGCGGGCTGGGACTGTCCATCGCGCTGGAGAACGCCCACATCCACGGCGGTGAGATCACCGCCGCCAACTCCCCGGAGGGCGGCGCGGTCTTCACGCTGCGGCTGCCGCGGGGCGTCGCCGAGCCGGCGGAACAGGACGGCGCGGGCGAGCAGGGCGGGACGACCGGGCAGGACGAGGGGGACGCATCGTGACCATGGGCCGTGCGACCGTACGACGACTGTGCGCCGTCGCGGTGCTGGCCGGCCTGGCCGGTCCGCTCGCGGGGTGCGGCATCCGGGCTACCGAGGTGCCGACCGACTTCGGTCCCGCGCCCTCCCGGGTGCGCTGCTCGCTCTCCGACCCCGCCGTGTCGTCGCAGACCGCCCGCGCGGGGGTGCCGGTCCAGGTGTTCCTGCTGTGCGGTTCGTCGCTGGTGGCCGTGGACCGCAGTGTGCGGGTGCCGGACGGCTCGGCCGGCTCCGCGCGGCGCGAGATGGTCGCGCAGGGCCTGCTCGACCAGCTCGCCGAGTCGCCGTCGACCGCCGAGAAGGAGGCCGGGTACACGACGGACGTGCGCGGCGCCATGACCGTGAACGGTCCGGCCGCCAAGGACCCGGACGACGCGCTGCGGCTGAGCGTCCCGCCCGGGGATCTCACCTCGTACGCGCTCGCGCAGGTCGTGTGCACCTTCTCCGACTCGGCGGCGGCCGAGGGCGACGGCTCGGTGATCCTGGGCGGTCCCGGCCCTGAGCCCGTGCGCCGCTACGAGTGCACCGACGAGGTCCGCTCACGGCCCGGCAGCACGGAACCCCCGTCGTCGGCCGTGGCGAGCGGCGGCTGAGGGTCCGCCTCCCGCTCCCGACTCCGCACCGCCCGCCGCCCCGCCGCCCCGCGCCGCCCCGCCGCCCCGCCGGCCCCGCGCGCCCGCGTCCGCACGCCTGCCTGTGCCGCCCCTGACCGGCACACCCGGCCCGCTGGAGCGGCGGCCGGGTGTGTCGGACGCCTCATGCGGGGGCGGACGTCGACGTCGCCGCAGGTCATCGGCTGTCGTGGCGCGGCGGGGCGAGCACCGGGCCGGGTGCTGCGCCGGTGAGCCGGAACCGATCGCGCCGGGGGGCGCGTCTTGGGGGGCGTGCAGCGTCAAGGCTCCATCGGCGGCAGCGCCGCGATCCGCATCCGCGCGACCGGGATTCTCCTCCTGGCCGCCCACCTCGTGTTCGTCGCCTGGGTCACGCTGCGTCCACTGAACGTTCCCTGGGTGATGCCGGCCAACCTGCATCCGTTCGACGGGATCCGCGCCGATCTGAGGCTGGGCTGGCCCGAGGCGGCGTCACGGATCGGCGCCGGGCTCGCACTGTTCGCCCCGCTGGGCTTCCTGCTCCCGCTGGTGCACGGCAGGCTGCGCGTGTCGCCGCTCGTCTCCCTGGTCCGCACGGTCACGGCGGGCGCGCTGCTGTCCCTGGCCGTCGAGTTGCTGCAGACGGGGGTGCCCGGTCAGGTCGCGGACGTCGACTCGATGCTGCTGAACACGGTCGGCGTGGCCCTGGCGCACGTCGCGGTGGTGCCGGCGGTCCGCGGGTGGCTGCGCCGCCGGGAGGAGCCCTGGGGGCGTGCCGGGGTCCGGAATGGGGAGACGGCTCAGGGTCGCACCCCGAGGATTCCCAGGGTCGGTATCGCCCCGTAGAGCGACGCTTCGTCCCCTTCGTCACCCTAGCGTTGTCGTCAGAGAGAGCAGCCGCAAGGGCAGCCTCCGACGGACGCTCACGAAGGAGCCGCAGATGTCCAGCCTCGCCCGCCCCACCCACGGCCGCATGATCGGCGGAGTGTGCGCCGCGCTGGCCCGCCGCTTCGGCACCTCCGCGACCACGATGCGTGTGATCTTCGTGCTCTCCTGCCTGCTGCCCGGGCCGCAGTTCCTGCTCTACATAGCCCTCTGGATCCTCCTGCCGTCGGAGGGCAAGGCGGCGCGCACCGCCTGGTGACCCTCCACCGCACAGAACGCCGTCGGGGCGTGCCCGGTACGTACGG
>NZ_JBMNDR010000081.1:0-41209 GCF_052543235.1 Streptomyces sp. SAS_272
GGACACCGGCCGCCCCTCGGCCGTTTCTGCGGGTGCTCGGTACTTCTCCTGCTACTGCTGCGGCGCTTGCGGCGCTTCGGGAGCCTGCGGGTAGTGCGGCTGCTCGGGCTGCTGCGGCGGGTAGCCGTAGCCCGCCGGGGGATACCCGGGCTGCGGGTTCTGGGGGTTCTGGGGCTGGCCGTAGAGCTCCTGGCCCGGGTGCGGTTGCTGCTGCTGTTGCGGCGGATACGGCTGCCCCGGCTGTTGCGGGTACGGCTGGGCCGGCGGTTGTCCCTGGGGCGGACCCTGCTGCGGGTACGGCTGGCCGGGCTGGGGAGCCTGCGGCGGATAGGGATAGCCCGCCTGGGACGGATAGGGCTGTCCGGGCATCGGCTGTCCGGGCATCGGCTGTCCGGGCATCGGCGGGGCGGCCACCGGGGGCGGGTTGCCGTCGTTGGTCCACAGTCCCTGACGCTGTTGGTGGCGGATGAAGTCCTCCGCGACCAACGCCGTGAGGTTGAAGTAGGCCTCGCGTACCTTCGGCCGCATCATGTCGAGGTCCACCTCCGCGCCGGCGGCGAGGTGCTCGTCGAACGGCACGACGACGACACCGCGGCAACGGGTCTCGAAGTGCGACACGATGTCGTCCACCTTGATCATCTTGCCGGTCTCGCGCACCCCGGAGATCACGGTGAGGGACCGCGAGACGAGCTCGGCGTACCCGTGCGCGGACAGCCAGTCCAGCGTCGTGCTGGCGCTGCTCGCGCCGTCGACGGACGGCGTGGAGATGATGATGAGCTGGTCGGCGAGGTCGAGCACACCGCGCATCGCGCTGTAGAGCAGGCCGGTGCCGGAGTCGGTGAGGATGATCGGGTACTGGTTGCCCAGCACCTCGATCGCGCGCCGGTAGTCCTCGTCGTTGAAGGCCGTGGACACCGCCGGGTCGACGTCGTTGGCGATGATCTCCAGGCCGGACGGCGCCTGCGAGGTGAACCGCCGGATGTCCATGTACGAGTTGAGGTACGGGATCGCCTGGACGAGGTCCCGGATCGTCGCCCCGGTCTCCCGGCGCACCCTTCGGCCGAGCGTGCCGGCGTCCGGGTTGGCGTCGATCGCCAGGATCTTGTCCTGGCGTTCGGTGGCCAGGGTGGCGCCGAGCGCGGTGGTGGTCGTGGTCTTGCCCACGCCGCCCTTGAGGCTGATGACGGCGATCCGATAGCACGACAGCACCGGCGTGCGGATCAGCTCCAGCTTTCGCTGCCGCTCCGCCTCCTCCTTCTTGCCGCCGAGCTTGAAGCGGGAGGACGCGGCGGTCGGCCGGCCGCTCTTCGCCTTCTGCTTCTTGTTGTTGAGCAGTCGGTCGGACGACAGCTCCACGGCGGCCGTGTAACCCAGCGGCGCGGCACCGGGATTGACCGGTTGCCGCTGGTCGTGCTGGATCGGCTGCGGCCAGGCGGCGCCGGCCCGGGGGTCCACCGGCGGCTGAGGAGGCTGCGGGGCCTGCGGCTGCTCGGCGTGCGGAGCCTGCGGGGTCTGCTGCGCGGCCGGCTGGGGGAAGCCGTAGGCGCCGGGTGCGCCGGGCGCGGCAGGCGGGGTCGGCTGAGGCGCCGGGTGCGGCTGCGTTCCGGGGAAGCCAGGACCGCCGGGTGCCTGGGGCGCGGGCGGCTGGGGGAAGCCCTGCGGTCCCGCCGGTGTGAAGTTCTGACCACCGGCCGCCGGGGGCTGTCCGTCACCCGGCTGCGGAGTCCCGGGCTGCGGGTATCCGGGCTGCGCCTGGGGGGCTTGGGGGGCAGGGGAGGCGAACTGCGGCTGCGGAGCCTGCTGCGCGGGCGGCTGGGGGAAGCCGTAGCCGCCGGGGGCGGCAGGCGGCGTCGAGTACGGGTGCGGCTGCGGTGCGGCTGCGGCGGGAGGCGCCGCCGGGTCCGCGTGGTGCTGCGGGAAGCCGTACCCGCCGGGTGGCACGGGCGGCTGGGCGGCCGAAGGCGCCGGCTGGGGTCCCGGCGCCGGTGCGTGAGCAGGAGCGGCGGGAGGCATCGCCGGGCTCGCGTGGTGCTGCGGGAAACCGTAAGCGCCGGGGGCGCCGGGCGGGTTCGGGGCAGGGGCGACGCCGGGCTGCGGAAAACCGTAGCCCGGCTGCGGGGCCTGGGCCTGATGCGGGGCCGGGGCCGGGGCCTGGGGCTGTGGCCGCGGCGCCTGTGGCTGCGGCGCCTGGGGAGCCGGGGGGTGAGGGAAGCCGTAACCGGGCTGCGGTCCCGCCGGAGCGGGCTGCTGGACCGCCGGGTTCCAGCCGGCCGGTGTCTGAGCCGCGGCGTCGGCGGGCTGCGGCTGTGCCGGCCACTGGGCCGCGGCCGCGGGCGCCGCGGGCTCGTACGACGGCGGCAGCGGCGGCAGTTCGCCGTGCGGTGCCGGCGGGGGAGCCCAGGCTGCCGGGGCGGCGGGAACGGCCGGCTGGGGAGCGGGAACGTCGCTCTGAGCAACACTGCCGTGCGGCGCGGCTGCGGTTTCCGGGGCGGTGGCCACGACGGCGGCGGCGCTTTGGGGCGTCGGCTCCGGCCCGCCATCGGCGTCCGGGCCATCGGGCTGGGCCTGGGGTTCGGTTCCGGGATCGATTCCAGGCTCGGTCGCCGGTTGGGTCGCGGGCTGGGCCCCGGCCTCAGCGCCTGACTCGGCCTCAGCGTCTGCCGGGGCTTCAGGGCCTGCCTCGGCCTGGGGCTCCTGCTGCGCGTCCGCAGGCGCTTCCGCATCGGCGGAGGTGTCACCGTCCGCGTCGGTGGCCACGGCAGAGACAGGGTCCGACGCTTCCGTGGTGGCGGATGCCCCAGCGCCCTCGGACACCGGGGAGACCTCCGGGGAGGTATCCGCGGACGGCTCGGGCGACTCTGCCGGCTCGTCGGTCCGGACGGGCTCGACGGGCGCCTCGGCGGCATCGAGCGTATCCGTGGCGTCGGCGGGCGGTTCGTTCTCGGCGGCGGCGGCGGCAGCAGCAGCGTCGTCCGTCGCGGCGGGCTTCTCGTGGTCCGCCTGCACCGAGGCGGCGTGCTCCGCGATGTCACGACGGAGAGCGGCTGAGGAGAAGCGCATGGTGGCGCCGCTCTCGAGGTCGCCGTTGCCGGCCTCGCCCTCCTCGGCGCCCGCGCCCGGAGTCCCCCACGGCGCCCCCGGCTGTCCCTGGGGCTGCGGCTGAGAATGAGCCTGAGGGTGAGCCTGGGGCTGCGGTTGGGCGTGCGGCTGCGGTTGGGCCTGCGGCTCGAAAACCCCGCCCGGCGGAACGCCGGGCACGGGGGCCGGTTCTGCGGCGAAGGCCGGCGCAGGAGGCACGGCAGGAGACGCGGGACCGGCAGGAGCCACCGGACCGACGGGATTCACTGGACCGGCAGGAGCCACCGGACCGACGGGATTCACTGGACCGCCCGGAGCCACCGGACCTGTGGGACCGGCCGGCGCAGCAGGGGCCGTCGGCGCGCCGGGCGGCGGAGGCGCGGCCGCCACGAACGGCGCACCCGGAGCCGGCGGCGTGACCGGGCCACCGGGACCCCCCGGGGCTCCCGGCGCCGGCGGCACAGGAGGAGCGGCAGGCATGCCCGGCGCGGGCGTGGCACCCGGCGCGGGCGTCGCACCCGATGCCGAACCGCCGCCCGCGTTCTGCGTGTACCAAGCC
This sequence comes from Streptomyces sp. SAS_272, assembly GCF_052543235.1. Lineage (NCBI taxonomy): Bacteria > Bacillati > Actinomycetota > Actinomycetes > Kitasatosporales > Streptomycetaceae > Streptomyces > Streptomyces sp. SAS_272. The sequence goes on from NZ_JBMNDR010000081.1 coordinate 3,638, forward strand.
GGCGGCGCGTAGTCGATGGTGAACTCGCCCGTCGCCTCGACGGCGGATTCCGCGTCGGGCTGGTCATCGCCGGGTGTGGCCCAGCCCCCGCGGATGCCGTCCCGATCGCTGCTCACAGTTCCTCCTGGTTGGTCGAGCACCCTCATGCCGTGCCGAAGCGACCATGTCTGTCGTCCGATGTGGGTTCGCGGCCGTCTGACGTCGTCGGATGTGCGGGCCCTCCCCCGGAGGCGCCGACGTCCACCCCACGGTTTCCGGCCCTGCGCCCCGTACCAGCCTAATCACCGAACGGCCCGCCCCGGCAGGCCCGCCCATCTCTCGGCACCGGTCCGTCACGTCACGGACCGTCCGAGAGGCCGCGCGGGCATGTCGGAGGGCTCGACAAAACGGCCATAGGGCCCGAAGTGCCGCGCAGTCGGACGGAGCGGCGGCCTCAGTCCATCCGTCTCGGCGTGCCCAGCAGCCCGATCTCCGCGTCGGTGGGCTGGGTCATCACGTACTGCCGGTCCCGGTCGCCGCACCACAGCGTGAAGCCGTCGGCGAGGGCGGGCAGAGCCTCCACGTCACGTGGGGGCAGTGTGAGGGCGCGGCCGAGTTCCGTCGCCTCGTCCGGCGAGATCCGCTGCACGCCCACGAGCCGGGCCTGCCGGATCAGCCGGGGTGCGACCGGGCTGAGGTACGGCAGAAGGGTCAGCACGGACTGCCAGGGCCCGGAGGCGACCCGTCCGCGGGGCGGGCGCATGCCGCAGTCCCGCACCACCAGCGCGGGCGTGCCCGCCGATGCGCCCTGCGGGGGCACCCGTCCGACCTCGTACACCGCGAGCCCGTTCTGCCCGCCGCCCATTGCGTGCACCATCTGCACCCAGGCCTGCGGCCGCCCCGTCTCCACGGCCACCCTGGCCCCGGTGGCCGCCGCCCTCAGTGCCAGGACCTGCGCCGTCCACAGGCCGCCGATGAGGACGACGTCGTACGGCGAGGGCCGGTTGATCCCCAGTACGGCCGGCCGCCCTTCGACGTCCACGCCGATGACGACGCCGTCGTCCCCGATGGGCAGGGCGAGCGCCCCCAGTTGCTCCAGGGACGCCGAGTGGCGGCCGTGCCGCGGCCCGAGGAGGCCGAAGCCGCTGCGCGGCGAGCGGCGTGCGGGCCGACCGGCGGGCGATGGCTCCGGTTCGTTGGAAGGGGTGGTTCCGTGTGTTGTCGTCGCCGTCATCGGGCGCCTCCGAGGGGCAGCGTCGCGAGCATGCCGGGCACCTGTTCCCGGTCGAGGCGGGCGAGGCCCGCGCCGGTGTGCCGGGCGGCGCCCTGCACCGCGCGCCGGGCCGCCACGAGTTCGTCGTCACTGCGCCCGGTCACCCGGATGTGCCCCGAAAGGGATATCTCCTGCCGTTCGCCGCGCGCGAGCGTGACGCTGAACGTGGTGGCGAGCGCGGGCACGGCCGTCACCAGGGCGACGAACTGCGGCAGCGAGGGACCGGCGCCGCCGAGCGCGGGCCAGCGGCGCAACCAGTACGTGGTGTGACGGCGGTTGTCGCACCGCCAGCTGCGGCCGGTCTCCTCGGTCCGCCGCTCCAGCTGCCCTGTCCGCCCGGCCTCCGCCGTGACCAGCGGGTTGGCGCAGGCCGACGTGGCGACGGCGGCGGTCAGCTCCTCCTCGTCGAGGACGGTCGCCCGGAACCCCGCGCCGGTCAGCCGGCTCGCGAGATGGTCCGCCGCCCGCACGACGCACTTCTGAGCCCCGGTCAGGCCGCCCCCGCGGACCGCGACGGCCTCCGGGCACAGCTCCGGATCCAGCTTCAGCGCGATCCAGGTGATCCGCACGGCGGGCGCCCCGGTCTGCTCCTGCAGCGGCGCGTAGTTGGCCACCGCCACCGACTGCCGGGGCAGGTGCAGGGCGGGCGCGGGCTGGGTGTGCAGCACGATCTGCGCGGACTCCAGGACGATGCCGTCCACTTCGAGGGCGTCCGCCACCAGTGCGAGGGGCAGCGGCTGCCGGTCCCGCTCGGCGCGCAACGCGGTCGCGTCCGCCTGCACCTGCAGGACGGCGGTGACGAACGTGCCGTCACCGACGAGTCCGACCGGCCGCCGGTCGCGTCCGCCGTACGTGTAGGTGCGCAGGCCGGGGTCGCACTCCACGGCCGGCCCGAACCCCGGTTCCGTCCCGGCCGGTATCCCGAGCCGGTCGGCCCGGCGCCGGCGGGCCTTCAACGCCCGTGCGGTGGCCAGCCATTCCGGCAGCGAGCGGCCGCGGCGACGGGCGAAGGCGAGGACCACCAGCACTACGGCGACTACCCCCGCCGCGATCAGCGCCATGGGCCCGGCCGTCCAGCCGACGACCACCGCCGCAGCCGCGATCTCCAGCAGGACGAGGCGTTGCAACCGGAATGCCCCGCCTTGCGCGGTGCGCGCCCTGAGGTGCGGCGCCCCGGACGCCGACGGGTTCCGGCCCCGCTCGGACGGCTGCGGACCGGTGGGCGCGGAGCCCCGGTTCCGCGACCGGCCGGCGGAGCGCACGCCCGTTCCCGAAGCCATCACTCCATCTCCCCGTTCCGTTCACGAATCACCCGTGTTCCAGCACCGCACACGGCACTCGACGGCCCAGGAACCCTACCCGCTCCCCGAGTCCCCAGGGTTACCGGGCATAGTAGGTGGCCGCTCTGACATCGGAGACGGGGAACCGGGCCCGCCCGCGCAGCAGATCACGCGGATCGGCCGGAAAACGGGGAGTGACGAGCACAGATGGCATCTCGGCGGGACCAGCTCAACGCCTACACCTTCGCGAAGCGCAGGATGCTCGCGGCCTTCCTCCAGTCGTCGCCGGACGGCTCGGAGGAGGGTGCGCCGCGACCGCTGCGCGGAATCCTGCCCGGCATCGTGGTCGGGGTGATCGTCATGGCCGTCTTCGGGGCGTGGGGCATGTTCAAGCCGACCGCTCCCAAGGGCTGGGACGAGCCCAACGCCAAGGTGATCGTCGCGAGCAAGTCGACCACCCGCTACGTCGTCCTGCGGACCGGCAAAGAGGTTCAGCTGCACCCGGTCCTCAACATGGCTTCCGCGAAACTGCTCCTCGAGGAGGGGCAGGGCGACGTCGTGACGGTCTCGGAGTCCGTCCTCGACAGCGGCAAGGTTCCGCACGGCGTGACCGTCGGCATCCCGTACGCCCCCGACCGGCTGCCTTCCGCGTCCGAGGCGGGCACCTCCAAGCGCTGGGCGGTCTGCGAGCGGCCGGGGGCGGGAGGCGGGGCCTCGGTCCAGAAGGCCGCGCTGGTGCTGGCGTCCCGTGAGAAGGAGGCCACCGAGGGCTCGGAGCGCCTGCACGGCGGCCAACTGCTCTACGTGGCGGGCCCGGACGGCAAGCGCTTCGTCGTGGACGCGGCCGGCACGGCGTATCCGATGGGCGGCGACGAGTTGCTGCTGCGTGCGGTGGTCGGCTCCGGCCGGGAGCCGCAGCGGGTCTCCGCGGAATGGCTGGCGACCCTGCACCAGGGCGACCCGATCGCCTTCCCGGACGTCCCCGGACAGCCCGGCTCCGCGGCCGGCGCGCCCGGCCAGCTGGACACGGAGGAGAACAAGATCGGCGTGGTGCTCAAGGCGTCCGACAACCACAAGGACCAGTACTACGTGGTGTTGCAGGGCCGGGTCGCTCCCGTGTCCGCGTTCGTCGCCCAGCTGCTGCTGTTCAGCAAGGAACTCGCCCCGCTGGGCCAGGCCGGTCACGCCCGCGAGATGAGCCCCGGCGCGATCGTGCCGGGCGGTCCGTTCGGCACCGAGCACCGCTGGCCGGCGGGGAGTCCCGTGCCGGTCAACGAGGCGTCGTCGGCCGCCGGGAGCCGCAGCACGATCTGCACCGTCCTGCGGGGCGTGAACGCCGGGTCGGGCGCCACGACCCTGAGCACCTGGGCGGGCGACGACTTCCCGGCCAAGCTGCCCACGGGCTCCTCCAGCGCCTACGTGACCCCCGGCTCCGGCCAGCTCTACCGCCAGTTCCAGGGCGAGGAGACCAAGGCCGGGCCGGTCTTCCTCGTCACCGACACGGGACTGCGCTACGTCCTGCAGTCCAACGGCGACAGCGCGACGGACGACGCGGGCATCGGCACCACCCCCGAGCAGCGCGAGAAGCAGCAACAGGAGGCCAAGCAGGCCCAGACCCTGCTGGGTTACAAGGACGTCGACCCGGCGCCGATCCCGGCCGCCTGGTCGGAGTTCCTGCCCACAGGCCCGCGCCTGTCGACGGCGGCGGCCCGCCAGCCCCAGGGCTCGTGAGAAGGGAGACGGCGATGGCGCCGTGCACGACGACGGGGAGGCCGAGCCCGCGGCCGGCCCCCCGCGCGACGGCCCCGCGCGCCACGCCGCGGCGAACCTCGAGGTGGGCGCTGCGCACGACGCTCGCGACGGCCGCCGCCCTCCTCGCGACCGCCACCGTCCTCGCGCCCCCCGGGGCGGCCGCGCCGGCCGCGGGCAAGCTGCCCTACTCCGACCAGTGCGCGTTCCCGAACGGCGACTACCCCGGCCGCCCCTGGTCCCTGCAGCGGGTCCTGCTGGACGAACTGTGGAGCCGCTCCAAGGGCAAGGGCGTCCGCGTGGCCGTCATCGACACGGGCGTGGACGTCAAGAACCCGCAGCTCGCCCGCGCCGTGGACGTGAAGGCCGGCCGCAACCTCCTGCCGAAGAACCTCAAGGACGAGGACGGCGACCCGATCGAGCGCGGCAACGAGAACGGCACGACGGACACCGTCGGCCACGGCACCAAGGTCGCCGGCATCATCGCGGCCCGCCCCCTCGACGGCACCGGCTTCGTGGGCCTGGCCCCCGAGGCGACGATCATCCCGGTCCAGCAGAACGACGCCGAGGGCCACGGCGACACCAAGTCCCTCGCCCGGGCGATCCGTTACGCCGCCCAGGCCGGGGCCGGGGTCATCAACATCTCGCAGGACACCTCCAACGCGCTGAAGCCGTCCCCCGACCTGGAGAGGGCGATCGACGAGGCGCTGGCCCGCAGAATCGTCGTCGTGGCGTCGGCGGGCAACGACGGCCTCGGCGGCAACGTCAAGGAGACGTACCCCGCCTCCTACGAGGGCGTCCTCGCGGTGGCCGCCTCCGACCGCAACAACGAGCGCGCCTCCTTCTCCCAGTCCGGCGACTTCGTCGGCGTCGCCGCCCCCGGCGTCGACATGATCTCCACGGTGCCTCAGGGCGGCCACTGCTCCGACAACGGGACGAGCTTCTCCGCGCCGTACGTGGCGGGCGTGGCGGCGTTGCTCAAGGCACGGCACCCGGACTGGACCGCACGCGAGATCGTCGCCCAGATCGAGCAGACCGCGGAACGCACCATCGCGGGCCACGACCGCCTGGTCGGCTGGGGCGTCGTCGACCCGGTCCGCGCCCTGACGGAGGACGACCGCCCCATCGAGTCGCCCCGCCCCGAAGGGGGCCTTGGCAAGGCCGAGGCCCCGTCCCCCGCCAAGTTCCAGATCGGCGAGACCCCCGACGAACGCAACACCCGCCTCGCCACCTACGTCACCGTCGCCGCGGCCGTCCTCGTCGCCGGCCTCACCGGCACAGCGGTAGCCATCCGAGACGCCCGCAAACGCTCCCGCCGACTGGCGGGGGCGGGAGCGGAGTAGCGGCGCGAAACGGCCGACGCACGTGGCCACGCGGGGAGTTGAGGCATGCAGGCGGCACGGACTTATAAGATCATCGCAACAGCAAGCGACTTGTGATGCCGATGTGCAGGGGGACGGAGGTCGGCCATGGGCGTGCCCGGACCCGGCTCGGGGCAGGGGAGCGGCCCGAATCTGCGGGTCTCCGCGACGGATCTCACCAAACTCGCCGGCGACCTCGACGACATGCAGGATCACCTGGACAAACAGGTGCAGCGCATGGACGCGATCGTCGACCGCATCGAGGCGGGCTGGCGCGGCCCGGCGGCGTCGGCGTACCGCGACTTCCACCGCGCGGCGGCCGAGGACGCCGTACGCATCCGTGAAGTGATGAAGCTTCTGGAGGAGGCGGTACGGCTCAGCCGCGACGGCTTCTCCCAGGACGACCTCGAAGTGCTCGCCCACATGCGGCAGATCCAGGTGGACGTCGACAGCGAGGTCGCCCGCCTGTCGACCCCGAACACCGAGCCGCCGCCGGCCCCGTCGCCGCGCAGCAGCCTCGACGACTTGTAGGCCTCCCCGAGCCCTTTCCAGAAAGCAGTTGTTGAGACGATCACAGGGGGATCATGTCGACTGGCGCCGCACCCGACGACGAGAACATATCCGTTTCCTTCGCCACCCTCGACGAGCTGGCCGCCGATCTGGAGGACGTCCTCAAAAAGCTCAACGGCAAGCTTGACGACCTCTACGACCGGGTGGTGCCGGTCGTGCTGTCGTGGCAGGGCGAGACCCGGGAGGTCTTCGTCGACAAGCTCGACGAGTGGGACCGCTCCGCCCAGGACTTGCAAGCCGCCCAGAAGTGGCTTCACGAATACGTCACCACGGGCCGCACCAACTACACAGCTGCGCACCAGGCGGTGCTACGGGGCTGGGGGGCGGTCTGATGGCCGAGAGGCCCACGGCCGAGGAGCGCGCCCAGGAGAGGTCGCAGGCCCGGACCCGCTCACCCAAGTCGAGCGGCGGTGGATTTGACGTACAGCCACAGCATCTGCACTACACGGCGCTCGTGGTGCGTGACGGGCAATTCGACTACGACAAGGGGGCCACGGCGCTCGTCGACGCGTTGAACCAGTACAGCCAGTCGGCGGGAACGGGATGGGGCGCGGACTCCTTCGCCTCGGTGTACAAGTCGGTGAACGAGAAGTTCCTGGAGCTCTGGGCGAAGAGCGTGGTCAGCGTGGGCGGGGTCGCCGTCGGTCTGACGGACACGGCCAACAAATACACCCAGGCCGACTGGCACGCCCGCAAGATGTATGGCCCGCCGCCGGTGGAGAAGCCTCTGCCTGCCGTCATCGACAAGCCGCCCCGGTACGGCCCGGTCAACGACATCAAGTGGTCCGGCACCGGCGAGGACGCGGACTCCTGGGACATCTCCGGGATGCTTGGAGAGATCCCGGACTCTCTGGCCGACGTCATCCGGCCCGCGATCGAGCACGGCCTCAACCTCGGCAAGATGCATGAGATCACTCCGGGAGCCAGGGACGAAGAGCTCAAGGGCATGGCCACGGCCTGGCGAGCAGTCGAGAAGGACGCCAAGGCGGCGTCGGACGACTTCAACAGCGCCATCAAGTTCATCACCAACAACAAGGGCAACGACGAGTGGCAGGGCGCGATGAAGGCGTTCTGCCAGACCATCTGGGGCACCACCGAATGGGGCCGGACCTACGACGCCCAGGGCAACCGGGCTTCCATGGGCCGTAGTTGGAAGACCAATCGCAATGTGGTGCCTGCGAAGCAGCGGCCCGTCATCGAAATTCTCCGGCAGACCGCCAATACGGTGCAGGAGACCCTCGACCACCTGGCCGACGTGCGCGTCAAGACGGCGGAGACGACGACCCGGCTCGGTCAGGAGGCCGCGAAGGCAACGGCCAAGGATCTCACCACAGGCCTGGACCTGGGGGAGATGACCCGGCTTGCGGCGACAATGGCCTTCGGCGAGATCGTGCTGACTTTCCGCTCGCACATGGACAAGGCCGCCGCTGACGCTGCGGTCGCGAAATACCACCAGGAGTTCAGCGACGCCGCCACCAAGTTGCTGGCACTGGAGGTCGAGCTGGACGAGGCGCTTCTGAGCGTGCCCACGTTCCGGGCGGAGGCGGCGCGCGCGGCGGCGTACGGCGCTCGCTCCCTGAACGACTTCAAGAAGGAGCACAGCTGGCAGCGGACCGAGAACCAGATCCCGTACAAGTACTCCATAGACCTGGTCACCGAGGAGGAACTGTACGGGGGGCACAGTATCGACAGACACGTCGGTCTGACGGACTCCCAACTCACCCAACGCTTGCGGGACGAGGCGAACGGAGCGGGCAAGGTCGATATTCCGGCGGCTTCGTCCTTCACTGACCTTGATTCGGCGCAAAATCACACTCAGTATAATATTCGGACCAATACGGCAGAAATCGAAAAGTGGCTGACGGGCCCCCCGCCTCCGACACCGGGAGAAAAACAAGAATTCTCGGTGAATTCGGTATCCTCGGGATTGCAGGGAATGTCGACGGTGACCGGACGTACGGCGCCCGTGGTGAACGATCGGGCGACGCCGCCACGGGACGCTTACGGTGTTCTGTCCGTGCTGAAGTACGAACCGAACCTGGACCCGCCGTTCGTGGTTCTGACGTCCATGCCCCAATGACGAGGGAGAATTCGGCGATGACCGAACTCGATGAGCGTTCATGGTCCGATGCGATCGGCATGTACGAGCGCCGGGCCACCATTGCCAAAACGACAAATCGAAAGCATGAGAACTGGGTGCTCGACCTGTCCACCTTGATGCGCGGTGACACTCGCGACGTGCGAGGCTGGCGCACGGTGGACATGTGGGAGGGTGAACTCGAAAGGGTCGACGAGCCGTCCTACCCCTTCGTCATGCCTCCGGAGGTCGTCGCGGCGGCGGACAGCTGGAAGCCCTACCTGCATGAGATCCCACGCTCTCAGGCCTTGCGATTCCTGGTGGCCCTCTCCACCCCCTGGATCGATGTCACAAAGGAGCACGATTTTGCGGAGCGCCGGGAGATTCTCGAAGCGAATGCCCGAGTCATCCTGTCGCGCTTTCCTGACGGATCGCACTTTTACGCCAACACCGGACATGGCAGCGATACGCGTGACTACTACCAGCGGGTTTCTCGCTGGAACTCCTTTTCCGTGCGCACGTATGACTTCGGTTTGGTGCTTGTCTCGGAGAAGGAAGTGGGGATGGTCTGGTCATTCCGATGATGCGACGTGCGCCGTTCGTCCGAACAGGTTAATTTTCTTTGTTCGTTCAACCCCGTTTGATGGAGCCCAGCACTTGCGCACCCGAAGTTCCACCTACCCCGACCGCGAAACCGCCCAGTGGGCCACCCAGCAGGTCGTCACCGCCAACGAGCAGATCATCCACCGCTGGCTGGCCGGGTCCTCGCGCCCGCGCCTGGCCATCGAGGCGTCATGGCCCTCGCGGCCCGAGCCGATCGGCCGGGTACTGCTGCAGGCGATGATGCTGGCCGGCCGGGAGCCCGTCGACGTGCGCGCGGCCCGGGTGATCCTGAAGCGGGACGCCGGCCGCCCGCACGGCTTCGCCGTTCACGCGACCTTCCCCGTGTATCTGTAGGAACCCAGTAGCAGAAACCTGTAGAGGCTGCCCACCGTGCCCCTGAGCCCCCTTGAACACGACCGCCGCTATGGCGAGTTGGACCATGTGATCCGCGCCTATACCGGCCAGGCGGCGGACGACGCCCCCGACGGGCCGAGTCTCGCCCTGACCGCCTATCTACGTCAGACCTGGCACACCCGCCCCTGGGCCCTGGCCGTGGCGGAACGCCAACTGCGCGAGTACGCCGACAACCCGCCGGGCCGACTCCGGCTCCGCCTGGGCGAGTTCTACGCCGTCCCGGACGTCGGCCTGCCCGAAGCCGAGATCCAGCAGTGGCTGTACTGCCTGGCCGACCACCTCCGGCACAGCGTCGAGCAGGGCGAGGTCCCGCCGCCCGCCGTCCCCGCCACCCACTGGGAGTGGCACGCCCGCTTTCCGGAACTGGGCCAGTTCCTCGGCGGCTGGTTCTCGCAGGACATGCCCGACGAGTTCGACGACCACGACGCGGCCGTCGACGACTACCGTTCGCACACCGACCCGCACCTCACGGCCCGCCTGGTCGGCGAACTGCACGAACTTCTCGCCCTCGACCTGGACGAGCCCGACTACGCCTTGGCCGTCGCCGAGTTGGGCATGGAGGTCGACCCGTCTGCCCCCTACGCTCCCAGCGGTTGGCTCGCGCTCGTCGCGGGCCGACTGAGTACGCCGCGCGCCGACTACGGCCCCGGTGCGGCGACAGACGCGCCCTGACGGACGACCAGGTCATTTCGCGGTCAAGCGCTGATCTGGCCACGGCCAAACACCTGTATGCGTTCCGCATGCTCCGACCCTGCCGACCTGAAATAGCCGGACTTGCCCGAAAGTAGCCTGGCTACGGTGGTCCCGCCACATCATCCGCAGGTTCACGGGGAACAGGAGACCGCGGTGGGCACACCCATGCCTTCACGCCTCCTCGACTACATCGAGGCAGAGCCGCCCGCAGCGCCGCCCGCAGGGGCGGACCCGACGGCTCCGCGGACGCCGGAGCCTGAGCCGGGGCAGGGCAGATCGCGCCTTCTCGAATACGCCGAGGCCGCAGGGCCCGGAGCAACCCGGCCCGCGTCCCCGAGCCCCAAGCCCGGCGTCCCCGCCTACCACACCCCCGTGTTCGTCCCGGCCCATCCCCGGTACGCCGCCGCCACGGACGCGGACGGCCACCCGGTCCGCGTGCCCTGCATCGCGTACGAACTCTTCGAGCACCCGACGGCCGGAACGGGAACCCGGACCGGAGCCGAAGACACGGCCGGTGCCGGTGCCGGTGCCGTGGCGTTCGCCTTCACCACCCGCGACAGGCTCGTCGCCGCGCTCGGCGAGTCCCAGCCCTGGGTCGCCACTTCGATCGGTCCCCTGGCCGAAGCCGTCGGCGCGTACGACGCGACCGTCCTCCTCGACCCACGGGTCGCCCCCGGAAAGCACAACTGGCAGCCGGACGACCTGGCCGCCTACGCACGGGGGGTGCGCTGATGCCGCCCGACTTCAAGGCCGTCCTCGGCGATCTCACCTCGATGTCCAAGACCTTCCACGACGAGGCCGTCAACTACCGCAAGCTGCACGCCGACGTCGCCCCGCCCCTGGTCGGCGGCGGCGACGCCGGCCTCGACCACGCGCTCAAAGAGGTCGCCGACCTCATCGTCGCCCTGCACGTCGGCTTCGCCGACCGCCTCGACGACCACGGCGACAAGGTGACCTACGCCCGCGACTCCTTCCGACGACACGACATCGACGTACACGGACTCTTCGAGGACCTGATGGCGGAGGACGGCTGATGACCGACAGCTGGGTCGGCGGCGACATCGTCGGACTGCGCACGATGGCGGAGACGTACAAGAACGCCAAGGACAAGCTCGACGACGTCATCACCCCCGTGAGCCGCGCCGTCGAGGCCCTGGTGGACGACGCCGCCTGGAAGGGCGAGGCGGCCGAGACCTTCCGCGCCGCCTGGAGCGAGGACGCCCTGACGGCAGGCGCTTTCGCCACCCTCGTGCACAGTGCGGGCGACATCCTCGACACGCTCGTCGGCTCGCTCACGGCCTGCGAGACGGCGTTGCAGAACGCTGAGCACGTCGCCACGGGCAAAGGCGTCCCGATGGGGGAGAAGGGCGTGCCCCTGGAGATGCTCACCGCGAGTCCGCCCAGCCCCGCCGATCAGAAGACGATCGCCGCCCTCGTCGAGTACGGCAAGGTACGCAACGAGATCCTGCACACCGCCCAGCACGCGCGTCTCGTCGCTGCGGACGGCCTGCGCGGCCTCTACGCGCAGGTGACGGCACCGGTCTCGACCGGAGACAAGATCACCGTCGCGGACGCCCTGCGCGGTCTCTACGCCTACGACGCCGAGGACGCCCGAGCCGGCGGCAAGAAGGCCCGCGCACTGATCGACGACGCCAGGGCCGAGGAACGGGCCGCCAAGAAGGGACTGCGTGCGGAGCGCAAGGCCTTCCAGAAAGCCGGCCGCGCGCTGCCGGACGATCTTCCCGCCAAGAGCGCCTACCGGGACGCGGTGACACAGGTCGACTCGCTCGAGGACGCCATCGCCCGTGCCGACCACGGGAGCACGGCCCTGCCCTACGACCGCGCCCTCAACGTCAAGCTGGCGGACGCGGCGGACGCTCTGCGCCTCGGCAGAGGCGTCGCCGAACTCCCCGAGTTCCTCAGGGAGATCCCGGTGCTGGACGTCGCGGCGGCCGCCGCCTGCGGTCTGGTGGAGGCCAAGGACGACCATGACAAGGGCTGGTCCTGGCAGCACTCCGTGGTCGTCGACGGCGGTGTGGCCCTCGGCGGTGTGGCCGTCGGCGCCGCCGTGGTGGCCGCCCTGCCGGTCGAGGGAGCGGCGGCGGTCGCGGTGGTCGGCGTGGGGGCGACGATCCTTGCGACCGACGTGCTGGACCACTCGTTCCACGAGCACTGGAGCGAGGACATCCACGACCACGGGGTGGTCGGCGGCGTGCTGCACGGTGCCGGAAACGTCGCCACGGAGACGGAAGGCGACGTCGTACGCCTCGGGAAGGACATCTGGAATGGCGTCACGGGCCTCTTCTAAGGCTTCTGTCGAGGAAACACCCGTTCTCATTCCGGCGCTGCCGAAGCTCGGCACGACCTGGTACAAGCGCGGGACGCTCTACTGGCTGTGCCGCGTCCGCACCACCGTCTTCCTGCTCGTGGTGATGGCCGTGGTCTGCTTCTTCGCGTTCAATCTCTACCGGGGCTTCACCAGTGAGTGGACGCCGACCGCGCGCACCGTCGCCGACTGGGTCCAGGCGGCGGCGTCGTGTGTGGCTCTGCCCTGGGGCTGGCTCAAGCAGCGCCGGGGTCACCGGGAAGCTCTGCTGAACCCGCCCACTCCCGAGCAGACCCGCCTGGCCAAGAGCGACCACGACGGGCGCACCCCCGGCCGGATCGCCGCCGGTCGAGGTCTCGTCCTCCTCGCTGCCCCCGTCATGCCGGCGTTCGCCGCGTACATCGTCGGCTGGCTCACGGCGTGGCTCACCGTCCGCGAGTACCCCAGCGAAGTCGGAGCCCGGCGCTGGATGGTGCAGAGGATGTGACGTTCTGCGAAGAATAGGTGGTGTGCCCAACAAGCGGTAGCAGGGTTGTTGCATATGGCAGTTGGGACTGTCAGAGGAGGTCGTTAGAGTGGTCGTGTTGCGGTCATGAACACGTGAGAGGCGCGGAGTGAGCTGCTCAGGACGGGCAGCGGAAAACGGGGAGATGGGCTGTCGTGATTCCTGCGGACATGGGTGGGAGCGCCGACGTGCGGCGCGGCTACATGGCGCTCTCGACGTTCAAGAAGCGGGTGGACGACCTGCTCACGGCCTTCGAGAAATCTGCGGGCGGCTCCGCGAAGGTGGCCGGCCACAGCCTGTCAGCGGCCACGTTCGGAGCGGGTGAGTTCCCGGAGGCAAAGACCCTCCACCTGCAGTACGAGCGCGTCCACGAGCGCATCACCGCGCTCTCCAAGTCACTTGGGCTCCAGCTGGAGGCGATGCAGATCGCCGTGCACGGCGTGGACGTCACCTTCGACAACCTGGAAGACGAGTTGCGGTACCGGTTCCACGAGATCCGGACCGAAGTCAACCGGGACCGGGACGAGTCGCTCAACCCGCAGATCAAGCGGACCAACGACGCCGACCACACGGACGCGGGGTACTGATGAGCGGCGACAAGAAGCCGGACCGCTACCAGGCCGAACGCCAGGACGCGACCCAGCAGAACAGCGGCGTGGACGACGCCGTGAACAAGGCTGTGGTGATCAGCCCCGGGATGCTCAGCAGCCCCGGCGGCTTCGGCAACACCAGCTTCGAGGGCTACGATCTCAACGCCATGATCGACATCGTCGAGGGGGCTAGCCCGGAGACGCTCGAGAGCGCCGCCACGGCCCTTGTGGACGCCCGGGACGCCATCAACGACGCCGCCGACGAGCTCAGCCGCAATCTGGGCAACGTCGACTGGGAGGGCGAGGCCCACACCGCCTTCTACACCTGGGGCATGAACCTCACCACCACGGCGAAGGAGTTGGCCACCTACACCGACGAGGTGGGCACCCAGGTCCTGGCGGCAAGCTCCGGCCTCGCCTCCGTACGCAAGTCGATGCCTCCGCGCGACAGTCGTATCGTCCCCAAGAAGGTCGACGACATCCCGACGCCCCAGCGCGTCGACGGCAACGCGGAGTACACGGCCGCGGTCAAGGCCGAGAAGGACCGCCAGGAGGCCATCAACCAGATGTACCGACTGGCGTCGTTCTACACGGTGTCGAGCGGCATGATGGAGATGGCAAAGGAGCCGGTCTTCCCGGAGATGCCCAGCGTGGGGGTACCGCAGCCGCCGCCGGGCTTTGACCCTCCGAAGACGCCGGTTTCGACGCACGAGTCACTCTCTCCATTGACTGATTCAGGTACGACTCGGCGGGATTCGGCGGATTCCGGGGCAGGGCGGTCCCGTTCGGAGGAGACTCTGTCGTCCCACAAGGGGGTGGACGAGCCGATCAGAACTCCCGAACAGCACGTGGGCACGGAGATCGACAGCGTCGGTACGCTGCCGCCCCAGGAGACGATGAAGCCGGCACCCACTTCGCCGACATCGACGGGTCCCACCGTCACTCCTGTCGGAACAACGTCACCTCTCACGCCCGTCGGAGTTCCAGCCGCTCTGCGAGGGCCTGCTGGGCGTACGTCTATGTTCGGCGGTGGGTCCGGGACGAAGGCCCCGGCCTCGGCACAGGGTCGAGTCGGCAGTACGACGGGCCGCACGGGAACCGGGCCCATTGGTCGGGCTGGTGGGCCTGCTCAGACAGCCGGCCGTACTGCGGGCCCTATGGGCCCGATGGGTCGGACCGGTGGGCCCGCTCAGGCAGCCGGCCGTACAGCCGGCCCCATGGGACGAGGCGTGGTCGGTGGCATGCCCAGGACGGGCGGACCGACCGCGAGCCAAGCCGGCGGTGTGCCCCGCGGTCCCGTGAATGGCATGGGTGCCGGGAATCCCGGCCGTACCGGCGCCGGTCGTACCACTAATGGCGTCGTCGGCGGAAAGCCGATCGCTGGAGCCGCCTCTGGAGCCAACGGTGCCAAGGTGCCACGTGGCACGGTAGTCGGTGGTCAGGCTGCGCCCACCCGACCCGGCACAGGTGGAAAGCCCGGACAACGGGGGGTGATCGGGGCCCAGGGCCCCACGAACGGAGCGGGGCAGGCAGCGCGTCGCCCCGTCGCCAGTCCTGATGGGGTGGTCGGAACGCCGAAGGAACGGACCCCAGGGTCCCGGAACGGCCGACCCGCGCCGGGCGGCACGGGCGTCACGCGCGGTTCCAGGGGCAACCAGCGTTCCGACGAAACGCGTTCGCGCCGTGATGAGCGGCGTGACGGATCTTCGACCGACTGACCGGACAAGAGCGAGGACAGGCAGAGGCATGGTGTCAGGGATCAGTCGACGCGGCGGGTGGAGCACGCCCATCGCGGGACGAAACGGGAGACGGGTTTCCGCCGTCTGTTCAGCGCTCGGTGCCTTGGCAGTCCTGTCGGCGGGTCTGGCTCCCAGTGCGACAGCAGCCGACGCTCAGTCCCAGCAGTGGTACCTGTCAGCCATGAAGGCCGATGAGATGTGGAAGGTGAGCACCGGCAAGGGCGTGAAGGTGGCCGTCATCGACACGGGAGTCAACCCGGCTACCCCCTCGCTCAAGGGGCAGGTGCTCGTTGGCGATGTGTCGAAGGGTGTCGGCTACAAGGCCACCGATGACTACACGGGTCATGGGACGACCATGGCCGAACTCATCGCCGGTACTGGAGCGGGCGGTGGGCTGAAGGGCCTTGCCCCGGGAGCGAAGATCGTCCCCTACCGGATCTCGCTCAAGGGCCTGGACAGCAAGGCCGAACGAGAAAAGGCACCTACCGAAGAAGCGGTGATCAGGGCCATTGCCGACAGCGATGTCCAAATCATCAACATGTCTTATGGTGGTCAAGTTGCCTACCCGGCCATGGATGCGGCGATCAAATACGCCCAGTCCAAGGGGAAGTTGATGATTGCCGGCACAGGCAACGACGCTGAGAAGGATAACTCGATAGGATATCCGGCCGCCTTCCCGTATGTGGTTGGTATGGCCGCGTCGGATGAGTCCGGAAAAGTCGGAAAGTTCTCGGAGTACGGGAACTATGTCGATCTGGCGGCTCCTGGGCTGCGTGTGCCTACGTGGTGTGACAAGACATTTCGCTCGTACTGCCTCAGCGGGGGAACGAGTATGTCCACAGCCATCGCCTCCGCCTCCGCCGCCCTCATCTGGTCCGCCCACCCCAAGTGGACGGCCAACCAGGTCCTCGCCAGCCTGATCGACACCGCCGGGCGCGACTGGGCGAAGGACGACCCGAGCACGTACCTCGGATACGGACTGATCCGCCCCCGCAAGGTGCTGGAGAACAAGAACTTCAACCCCGGCCCCGCCGGCACCGACCCCCTCGCCAAGGAAAACGTCACGGGCGTCACGGACGCGGCGGGCAAGGCGCCCTCCGCCAACGCTTCCGCGGCAGCCTCGCCGCAGCCCTCGAAGGACTCGACGGACGATCAGGCCCCCGCAGCGGCAACCGCCGACGCTTCCGACAACACCACGATGTGGATCGCGCTCGGAGCCGCAGCAGCCGTCCTCGTGATCGGAGGCGGCGCCTTCGCCGTGATCCGCTCACGGCGCGGCGCTGGATCGACCCACGCATGACGAGGAACCGTCACACGCAACGGTTCTGCCCCACAGACCACCGCGCAGTCAGCAGCGAATCGAAGCTCACGAAGAAGGAGTGTCGCAATGGTCGACCGCAAGCTCAATGACGGCGATGTACACAAGCTCCAGAAGGAAGTCATCGACCGGTACGACAACATCCGGAGCTCCCTCGCGAAGCTGCAGGGGACGATCGACATGATCGAGAAGGCGTGGACGGGCCAGGGCGCCAACGCGTTCAACGCCAAGCAGACGGAGATCAACACCCACATGGTGGGGATCGGCAAGATGCTCGAGGACTTCCTCGAGGGCATTCACATGACCAAGAACGACAAGCAGAACCTCGAAGACCAGATCACGGCGGACCTCACCAAGATCTCGGTCGAGGACCTCGGTGGCAAGACTTCGGCGCTCAGCAGCTACTGACGAGCCTGAGCCAAGCATCGCGTTGAACCACATCGTTGCCCGGACTGACGATTCCGGCTGACATCCGCAAAGAGACGAGGGAAACATGTCCGGAGCCCATTACGACGAACTTGCCGTCACCTACGGCACCATGGACGCGCTCGCCACCGAGCTCGGCGACCAGGCCAAGAAGCTCGAGGAGGACCTCGAGGCGCTTCGGCAGGCCGTGCTCAACGTGTCGGCCGGCTGGGGCGGCGAGGCGTTCCAGGCGTTCCAGGGCAAGAGCGAAGAGTGGAACAAGCACGCACGGGGCATCCACACGGCCCTGATGCAGATCTCGCACAAGGTCCACGGCGCCGGCGGTGACTACCGCGGCGGCGACCTGAAGGGCGCCAGCTACTTCATGTAAGTGCGGGCACGTATTTCGCGGCACAGGGTGGGCACGCACGGGAGGTGCCCACCCTGTGCTGTGCAGGCATCTGCAACCGCCGCCCTCGACCTCGCCCCGTCAGCCGTTGCCGCTGTCCTCCTCGGACGCACCGGCGGGCACGGCGATGACGAACACACCCTTCCCCTGGACTCCTTGAACGGTCCCTTCCGCCTGTAGCACCTCGATGGCGGACTTGATGGTCCGGCGGCTCACTGCACCGCCCGTCTCCTGCTCCAATTCATGGTGAGAGGGGATGCGTCGGCCAACCGGAATCTCGCCGCGTCGGATGCGCTCACGCAGGGCGGAAGCAAGCTGCACGTACATCGGGACGATGCTCTCGCGGTCGATGTCTATCACGCCTTAGAGCGTAAAAGGCCAGCTCAAGACAGCATAGGGCGACCTAGCACGTAAAAAGACGTACCAAGACGTACCAAGTTGCCGTACAGTCGATGTCAGCAGAAGACCCCCGCGACGGTAGGAGCCGTCCGGGGGCATGGCCGCCAACCCGATGGAGGTTGATGACAGTGAGCATTATCCACGCGTTGCTGCGCTGGATCCTGGGCGTGTTCGCGCCCGGCACCGGCAGGCGGAGGGCGGGTGCACACCCCGCCGTACCCGCCGCCCGCGCTGCACTGCGGGTCGACGTAAGGGGCGTACAGCGACTCCCCGCAGCCCGTTCCCCGTACGGGCTGCCCGAGATCCTCGACGGAGCCGCCACCGTCCCGGTCCGCCCGTACGTGCTCGCGGCTGACTTCGGAATCGGCCTCGACCGGTATGTCGTCGGCGCGGTGAGGGCGGCGTGATGGGTGCGGGGGACAGAAGGGGGGACAGGGCACCCCGCCCGCCCGTGCGGATGTGCGTGCGCTGCGAGGTGACCACGGAGACGCCGGTCGTGGTCGGAGTCGTCCACCAGAACTCGGGGCCGGGCTTCGTCATCTACGCGTGCCAGGCGTGCGCCGCCGCACACTACCCGCCACAACCGGACGTCCTCACCGTCCTGGCCCCGCCCCGCCGAGCCGGGAGTGCGCAGTGAGCCGGCGCATGGCTGAAAGGACGGGGGCAGCAAGGGAGTTGTCGCCGGAATGCGCTCTGGCCCATCGGCCCGGCTACGAGGACGTACACCTCGCGTGCCGCCGCCTGCGAGACATCCCGCTCCCGCACGGCGGGGGCCTGTTGCTCGTAGACCGTTGCCCCTGCTCCTGCCACCATCCACGGCCGGAGGGAGCCCGGACGGCCGCCGGCACCACACCGCGGCGGGAGCCTGACGTCCGACGCTGAGCGCCCGTGGGGCCTGTATCAGGTCGGAACCTCGACCCGATACAAGCCCGATCCGAAGATGGCGGCCCCGACGCGGGGATGCGGTATTGGTCCGCGGTGGCCATTGCGGCACTCTCTCGTGGGGAGGGCCTGGAGGCCGTGAATGCGGCCGTCCTCAGCCCGTTTCAGCTGCTCGAGGCGGAAGGCCGAGGAGGGGGCGGTGGCATGGGCGGGTACGGCGGCCGAGAAGGGATCCTGGCTGTGGGTGGTGCTGCTGACGGAATTGCCGGGGGCGGTGACGGCGGCGGAGGCGGCACCTCCGCGAACTCCGGCAGGACCGGGCCGCCTGTGCGTAGCCGCGCGATGGTCCGCTCGGCTCGGCGGCGGGCCGGCGGGGCGTCGTCACGAAGGAAGTGAAGACGTACGCGCCCCCGTCTGAGGTTGTCGGCGGCGATCAATCGGTAGCCGAGGGCATGGGTGATCTCCTCTATGCGGGCCTTCTGTGATGCCCGTGTGAGAAATTCGAAGCGGCCACGCCCGTCGAAATGTCTGATGATCTCCTCATCCGTCATCAGTCTTCCTCGTAGCGGGGCAACGCCTCAGGGAAGCTACGAGGCTCTTTGCACTCGGCCAACTTGTAGGCGTGTCGGGTGAGCTGGTACGCGAAATCGGTCAGGGCCTGACGCAGCTCGCCACCGGTGGCCCGGCTCTTCCCTGTCACGTTGACCTCCGCTATCAGAGCATATTCTTGTTTTCCGGCATCTTCTTTCATGTTCCTCGGCTGGCATGAGACATAGACTGAGGAAATAGCGCTGTCGTCGTCCGTCTGTGTCAGTGCCTCGATGCCGCCTCGCGTGACTCTTATGACATGGTTACCTGCAAGACTTCCGTAGTGCTCTTCCCATGCGGACCTGGGCGTATCTCGAAGGTCCACCATTCCTGACAGGATAGAATCACCACTCGTGGAAACATTGCAGTAGAAGTCGAAATTATCTCCAGTTCCCCCTTGGTTTGAATGTTCCTCTGCCGCTCGTGCCCGTGGAAGGCTCTGGATCGCGATGTCACGTTGTACGGCACCGTCGCACACCTTGTCGGGCAACAGGTAAAGTCCCTTCATGGAGAACAGGGCAATGGCCCCACCTATCAGTCCGCAGGTCACCAGACCGATGAGGAAGCCTTTCGCGGCCTTTAGGGTCGCCTCCCTTTCCGGCCCCCTTTTACTCATACTGCTCCTTAGCGCGACTCAAATAGTAGTCACTGTCCTTCCAGCCATCGTTGACGGCTTGCCGCATGGTGTCCTTTATTTCATCCCTCGGTAGGTCAATCTTGTTTCGGTCGAGGGCATCTTCCATCGACCACTGCGTCTGCTGGCTGACCGAGTCGCGCATCCTGAACAAGTCTTGACTGGAGTGATACAGCGCTTCGTCTTTGGCGCCCTCGAGTTGCTGGCCATCGATTAGGCGATCAACCGCTGATCCGGCGACGGCGCCCAGCATCCCGCCGCCCACGGCGCCCATCGCTGCTCCTCCGAGTCTCTCGGGGACTTCGATGAAGGTCAGGCCGACCGCAGCCCAGGTCTTAGCGAAATCACCTTTTGCCTTCAGTGCGCTGTTGTAGTCCTTCTCGCCACTGATGCTGTCGTTGATCTCTGCGTTTGCGGCAGAATGGCCTACAAGCCCCTCGATGATCCCTGAATTTCTGCCGATATCCGCAAGGACCTTTTCGCGGCTCCCGTCGAACAGGGAGGAATCTGAAAGGTGTGCTTCAAGGAGATTTGCAGTGTAGATGCTTTCTCCGTAGATGATCCCTGCTCTTCCGTAAGGGTCCGCTGACGTCGCTGAAAGGAAGCGAGTTACATCCGAAACGTTGAGACCCGCAGCAACGCTTTGCCCACGGTTCGACCGCGGCCAAAATCGGGAGGCGAGGACCGGCCACCGCCGGACCTCCGGGAGCCCTCGGTCGGAGAGCCGCGAACCCCGGTTCGCGACTCCCCTCACCCCTGCGCTCCCCTCAGCTCACTCCGCCCCCTCCATCCCTTCCTCCACCAACCCCACCTGCACCAGCGGCTTCCCTCGGCGCCGGGAGACGAAGATGCCGCGGCCCGCGGGCATCGGGCGGGGGCGGACGCCGCCCAGGAGGTCGCCCTCGCCGGGGTCGCCCGCCAGGACCACACCCTGCGCCCCGAGTTCCTTGACGCGCTGCATGAACGCCTCGTACGAGGCACGCCCCGCGCCCGCCGTGGACCGCGCGATGATGAACCGCACCCCCACGTCCCGGGCGAACGGCAGCAGTTCGGTCAGTCCCGCCAGCGGGTTGCCGCTCGACGTGGCGACGAGGTCGTAGTCGTCGACGACGACGAAGACCGTCGGGCCCCGCCACCAGCTGCGGTCCCGGAGTTGCTGCGCCGTCACGTCGGCCGTCGGCGTCCGGCGCTTCATGAGGTCGGCGAGCGCGGCCATGTGATGGTCCATCGCGTTGGACATCGGGATGTACTCGGCGAGATGCGACGCCGGAGTCACGTCCAGCAGGGAACGCCGGTTGTCGACCACGAACAGCTTGCACTCGTCGCCCGAATACCGCTGTGTGAGCTGCTTGATCAGCAGCCGCAGCAGGTTCGACTTGCCGGACTCGCTCTCGCCGAGGACGAGGAAGAACGGATCCTGCTCGAAGTCGACGAAGACCGGCTCGAGACGGTCCTCGTCGAGGCCGAACGCGACCCCGCGGCGCGGGAAGCGGTCGCCCGGCGGCAGCGACTCGGCAGGGAACTCCCGCGGCAGCAGCCGCACTTCCGGCGCGGGCGCGGCCTGCCAGTGCCGGGAGACCTCCGCGGCCAGGGCCTGCGTGGCGTCGGAGAGCTCGGTGTCCGAGGCGAGGCCGTCGATCCGCGGCACCGCGGCCATGAAGTGCAGCTTCTGGGGCGACTGCCCCCGGCCGGGAACGCCCGACGGGACGTTCGCGGCGAGCTTGCGGTCGATCTCGGAGTCCATCGTGTCGCCGAGCCGGAGCTCCAGCCGGTTCATCAGGTGATCCTTGAGAGCGGCCCTGACCTCCATCGACCGCGACGCCGTCAGCACCAGGTGGATGCCGTAGCCGAGGCCGCGCGCCGCGATCTCGTGGACGATCTGGTCCAGCGCCTCGTAGTCCGCCCGGAAGTTGCCCCATCCGTCGATGACCAGGAAGACGTCGCCCCACGGCTGGTCCGTGACCGAGATCTCGCCCCGGGCCCGCCTGGTCCGGAAGTCGGCGATCGAGGAGATCCCCGACGCGCGGAAGTACTCCTCGCGCCGGGTCAGGACGCCGTACACCTCCGCCACCGTCCGCCGCACCCGCTCGGGGTCCAGCCGGGAGGCGACCCCGCCCACGTGTGGCAGGCCGGCCACCGAGGCCATCCCGCCGCCGCCGAAGTCGAGGCCGTAGAACTGCACCTCGTGCGGGGTGTGGGTGAGGGCGAACGCCGAGATCAGGGTGCGCAGCAGCGTCGACTTGCCGGACTGCGGGCCGCCCACGATCTGCATATGGCCGGCCGCGCCGGAGAAGTCGACCCACAGCGAGTCACGGCGCTGCTCGAACGGCTTGTCCACCAGGCCGACCGGCACGACCAGCCGTCCCGCGCCCTCGTAGCCGGGCTGGGTGAGCCCACGGCCCTCCACCGCCGTGAGACCCGGCAACAGCGCGTCCAGCGACGGCGGGCTGTCCAGGGGCGGCAGCCACACCTGGTGCGCCGCCGGGCCCTGCGCCTCCAGCCGGCGCACGATCACGTCGAGCACCGTGTCCGCCAGCGCGTCGTCGACCTCCGCTTCGCCGGCCGCGCGGGCCTGCGGCACGGCCGCGTACCGCACCGGCACCTCGGACGAGGTGAAGAGCACCGGCCGCCGGTCCAGGGGCAGCGGGCCGCCCCCCGGCGCCGTCCGCTGACCGCCCGAGCGGTAGACACCGGACACGTACGCCGCCTTGAACCGCACCATTTCGTCGGTCCCGAACTTCAGGAACCCCGAACCCGGCACATTGGGCAGCGAGTACGCGTCGGGCACGCCCAGCGCCGCCCGCGACTCCGCGGCGGAGAACGTGCGCAGACCGACGCGGTACGACAGATACGTCTCCAGTCCGCGCAGCCGCCCCTCCTCCAGGCGCTGCGAGGCCAGCAGCAGATGCACGCCGAGCGAGCGCCCGATCCGGCCGATCTGCACGAACATCTCGATGAAGTCCGGCTTCGCGGTGAGCAGTTCGCTGAACTCGTCGATCACCAGCACCAGCGAGGGGATCGGCTGCAGGGCGGCTCCCGCGGCCCTCGCCTTCTCGTAGTCGTGGATGTTGGCGTAGTTGCCCGCGTTGCGCAGCAGCTCCTGACGGCGGTTGAGCTCGCCCCTGATGGAGTCGCCCATCCGGTCGACCAGCGTCAGATCGTCCGCCAGGTTGGTGATCACGGCCGCGACGTGCGGCATCTGCGCCATCCCCGCGAACGTGGCGCCGCCCTTGAAGTCGGCGAGGACGAAGTTCAGCGTCTCCGACGAGTGCGTCACCGCCAGCCCCAGCACCAGCGTGCGCAGCAGCTCGGACTTGCCGGAACCGGTCGCGCCCACGCACAGACCGTGCGGACCCATGCCCTCCTGCGCCGCCTCCTTCAGGTCCAGCATCACCGGACGGCCGTCCTCGCCCACCCCGATCGGCACCCGCAGCCGCTCGGCCAGCGAACGCGGCCGCCAGGTGCGCTGGGTGTCCACCGACGCGGCGTCGCCGAGGTTCAGCAGCTCGGTGAACTCCAGGTTGGCCAGCAGCGGCTCGTCGTCGTCGCCGCCGGAGGCCATCCGCAGCGGAGCGAGCTGCCGGGCGAGCGCCTCCGCGGACTCCGGCGACAGCATGTCGGGCGTCCCCTCGTAGACGGCCCCGTGCCCCGACTCCAGCCGCAGCGCCCCGGGCTGTACGACGATGTCGAGCTCGCCGCCCGCTCCCGTCAGCTCGCCGGGGACGATCTCGAGGACCGTCACGCCCTGCAGGCCCTCGGAGTTGGCCAGGACCGAGTCCTGGGGGAGCGACACACCGTCCAGGATCACGACCACGTGCGGCTCGTCGGGCAGCGGCGTCGCGTTCGGGTGGAAGCGCGGCCGCCCGGTCAGCCGGGAGCCGAGCAGGCTCTCCAGCTCACGGGTGTTCGAGCCGATCAGCCGGCGGCTGCCCGCCCCGTCCACGGCGCCGGACGCCTGGACGTGCGGCAGCCACTTCGCCCACTCCCATTCCGGCAGTTCGTCGCGGCCCGCCGCGACCACGAGCACCAGGTCCTCGGACGAGTGCAGCGCGGCCAGCGAACCGGCCAGGGCCCGGGCACAGGAGCGGACCGGGTCCGCCTCGCCGCTGATCGTCACGTGGTAGAAGGCACGCAGGGAGACCGCCATCGGCAGGTCGTCCAGACTGTCGTGCACGGCGAGGAAGCGCTGCAGCGCGCCGGCCGTCAGCGGCTCCAGCTGCTCCACCGGGGCGGTCTCCGGGGCGACCAGCGGGGTGGCGAGTGCCTGGGCGCCGAGGCCCACCCGGACCTGCCCGAAGTCCTCGTCCCCGGGCCGCCGTTCCCACACCCGGCTGCCCTCGGCGACCAGGGCCCACAGCTGCTCGGGGGAGGGGTGCAGGTAGTACTGCGCGTCACGCTGTGCCCGCGCGGTGTCCAGCGCGGTACGCCGGGTCTGCGCCAGGTAGCTGAGGTAGTCCCGGCGCAGATCCGCCAACTGCCCCTGGGAACCCCGCCGGAAACGCACGACCATCGCGATCGACATGGCCACCGTCGAGGCGATCATCACCATGCCCATGATGCGCATGAACGGCTGCCCGCTCGTGAAGAAGAAGACCACCGAGCCGCCCATGCCGAGCGTCGGCAGCAGTTGCATCAGCACGCTCTCCTGATGCCCCCGAGGCAACTCGGGCGGAGGCTGCAGAACGACCTCGCCCATGGGCACCTCGGACGGCAGCGCCCTGGGCGGACGCTTCACGACGATGTGGCTCACTGCTCACCAATCCCCTTGCGAGGCCCCCGGGAAGTACCGTCCGCCACCCCGTGTCAGGCGGACGCAGGCCGCCGCGTGATCCTACTGACTGCTGGTACCACCGCGGGGCGGTAGGGTGCCGGATGTTCGCGTGAGCACACCGCGGGCCGCGCGGCCGCACCGACCTGCGCGGGACCTTCACACAGCCGACGCGAGACCATCACTGAGGGGGAGCAGCAGGGTGAGCATCACGACCTCCGCGGCAGCCACCGGCGAAGGACGCGGCGCCGCAGCCGCGCCCGCGGCGGGGACGGGGCTCGGCTTCTGCCGGGTCACCATCGTCGCCCCCGACAGCCGGATCGACGTGGCGCTGCCCGACGACATCCCGGTCGCCGATCTCTACCCGGAGATCCTCCGGCTCGCCCGGCAGAGCCCCGCCGAGGGCGCGCCGGTCGGCTACACCCTCGTCCGCAGGGACGGCTCCGTCCTCGACAGCTCGCGGTCGTTCGCCGCCCAGCACATCCTCGACGGCGAACTCCTCACGCTGCGCCCGTTCTCCGAGTCGCTGCCGCCCGCCGTCTTCGACGACGTGTCCGAGGCGGTCGCCTCGGCCGTCACGCGCGAGCACACCCTGTGGAGCGGCGAACTGACCCGCGCCGCGGGCCTCGTCGGCGGAAGCGTGCTGCCGGCCCTGCTCGCCTTTGTGGCCTGGACCGGCGACCCGCACCATGACATGCACGGCCTGCCCGGCGTCCTCGCCGCAGTCGTCGGGGTGCTGCTGGTCGCCCTCGCCGGCGTCCGGGCCCGCGTCTACGACGACCGCGGCTCCGCGATCGCCCTCGGCCTCGGCGCCCTGCCCAACGTGGCGGTGGCGGGCTCCGGCCTCCTCGCGCTCGCCGACGGCCAGGGCATCGGCAAGCTGCAGTTCCTGCTGGCCTGCGCGGCGGTTCTGCCGGCGTCGGTGCTGCTCACCCTGTGCTCCCCGCGCGGCGACGGCCCGTTCGTCGCTTTCGTGGTCGCGTCGGGCGCGGGCCTCGCGGCGGTGTTCGCGGCGATGCTCGCGCACTGGAGCCCGGCCGAGACCGCCGCCCTGTGCGCCCCCGTCGGCGTGGGCGCCCTGGCGTTCCTGCCCGGCCTGTCCATGCGCTTCGCCCGCCTGCCGATCGGCTTCGACGCCCCGGACTCCGCCTCACGCCGCGCCTACGGCGCCGATCCCGCGCCCCGGGAACCGGTCGACGCCGAGCGGATCGCCGCACAGGCCCGCCGCGGCCACGAACTCCTGGTCGGCCTGGTCGGCGGCTGCGCGGTGATCACGGTCGGCGCCTGCGCGGTCCTCGGGTTCTCGGACGGCGTCTGGGCCCAGCTGCTCGCGCTGGCCACGGGCGCCGCCCTGCTGATGCGCGCCCACCTCTTCCGATACACCGCGCAGGTCGCCCCGGTGCTGGCCGCGGGCCTCGGCTCGCTCGTCCTGCTCGGACTCGGCCTGGCGCTCAACCCGCCCCACTCGGTGATCCGCGACGCCCTCACCGGCGACCGCACCGACCTGGACATCCGCACGGTCTGGCTGGTCGCCGCCGTCGCCGCGGCCGCGGCGATCGTCACCTCGATCGGGCTGATCACCTCGCGGGGCGGCCTCACCCCGTTCTGGGGACGTTTCATGGAGATCGCCGAGGGCTTCGTCCTGCTGACGCTGGTGCCGCTGGCCCTGGCCGTCTTCGACGTGTACTCGGCAGTCCGCTCGATGACCGGCTGACTGCCTTCCCGGCAGGAAGGCCCCGGGCCGGACGCCCAGGGCGCCTGCACCGAGGCCTCGAGACCGTCCCGCGGTGACGCGGCACCGGCACCGAGGCCTCGTCGCCGTCCCGCCGTGGCGCGTGGTACCTACTCCGAGGCGGCCTCCGCCACCGTCCCGCCGTGGCGTGGCGCCTACTCCGACGGGGCCTCCGCGGCCGTCCCGCCGCTGTGCGGCGCCGGCTCCAGGTCGAACTCGCCGTCCCGGGCGCCCAGCACGAAGGCACGCCACTCCGCCTCGGTGTAGCGCAGCACCGTCTCCGGGTCGAGCGAGGACCGCATCGCCACGGCCCCCTCGGGCAGGCAGGCGATCTCGACGCGCTCCTCGTGCTCCTCCGTGCCCGGCGCGCTCTGCCACTCGACGCCGGAGATGTCGAGCGCGTACAGCTCGTCCCGCTCCCGCTCCTTGCGCGCTTTGACTGCCTTGTCCTCGGCATCGGCCATGTCGGCTCCGACCCTTCCTCTGAGATCCCGCTGTCCCAACTGTCCCAACGAGCTGCAGCGTCACCCTACTTGCCGACGTTCCCCCTGCTCAGAGGTTCTTCCGTTACGTTCCGGTCAGCCGACGTCGCCCGTACACTGCCCCCGCTCACCCGAGTGCCGCCGGACCGTCCGCCGCGATATCCGGGCAGGTCGGGCGCACCGGCCTGATACCCTGGCTCTCGGCCGTTTGTGTACGCACCCCCGGAAGCACCCTCAGGCAACGTCTGAAGGTTCTGGAGGTCGCGCCCAGCGGATCCCCGCCTCCCGAGTAACGGAAGCTCCCCCGAGACCAAGACCGGGGGCACTCGATGGCCACGGAAAAGACTACGAGGAGTACGCGTGCCGCTCGACGCCGCTACGAAGAAGCAGCTCATCAGCGAGTTCGGTCAGAAGGAGGGCGACACCGGCTCCCCCGAGGTCCAGGTCGCCATGCTGTCCCGCCGGATCTCGGACCTGACCGAGCACCTCAAGACGCACAAGCACGACCACCACTCCCGTCGTGGTCTGCTGATCCTGGTCGGCCAGCGTCGCCGCCTGCTGCAGTACCTCGCCAAGAAGGACATCCAGCGCTTCCGTGCGCTGGTCGACCGTCTCGGCATCCGCCGCGGTGCGGCGGGCGCCAAGTAGCACGCCGTGAGGGGAGCGGTTCCCGGAGAACGGGACCGCTCCCTTTGCTGTACACCTCGGTGCGTGCCACTGCGGTACGCACCGACACGCACCACGACAGGGCCCGTCGTACGCCCGACCGTGCAGCGCGACGTGCGGAGTGTCACCGACGCTTTGTAGTGTGGTAGCACAACGCCATACGTACGACACAGCGTGATGACGTGTACTCGCTGCGGGTAGACGTCACCACGCACACCGAACGAGGAGAAGCGCGCCTAGCCGCCGCCGGTCCTCGGTAGTGGCCCCCGGGCGAGAGAACCCCGGGTGCTTCGATCGAAGACCGGCCCGCACCGAGCGTTTCTCCGCCACCGTCCCCCTGCCACACGGGCAGCGAGGGACGAAAGACGACAAGTAACGGAGAAAATGCTAGTGGAGAACGAGACCCACTACGCCGAGGCCGTCATCGACAACGGCACCTTCGGCACCCGCACCATCCGCTTCGAGACGGGCCGCCTGGCCAAGCAGGCCGCCGGCTCCGCCGTGGCGTACCTGGACGACGACACCATGGTGCTGTCGGCCACCACCGCCTCCAAGAACCCCAAGGACCAGCTCGACTTCTTCCCCCTCACGGTGGACGTCGAGGAGCGGATGTACGCCGCCGGCAAGATCCCCGGCAGCTTCTTCCGCCGTGAGGGCCGTCCCTCCGAGGACGCCATCCTCACCTGCCGCCTGATCGACCGCCCGCTGCGCCCGTCCTTCCGCAAGGGCCTGCGCAACGAGATCCAGGTCGTCGCCACCATCATGGCGCTCAACCCCGACCACCTGTACGACGTCGTGGCGATCAACGCCGCCTCCGCGTCCACCCAGCTGGCCGGCCTGCCCTTCTCCGGCCCGATCGGCGGCGTCCGCGTCGCGCTGATCAACGGCCAGTGGGTCGCGTTCCCGACGCACACCGAGCTCGAGGACGCCGTCTTCGACATGGTGGTCGCGGGCCGCGTCCTGGAGGACGGCGACGTCGCCATCATGATGGTCGAGGCCGAGGCCACCGAGAAGACCATCCAGCTCGTCGCCGGCGGCGCCGAGGCGCCGACCGAGGAGGTCGTCGCCGCCGGTCTGGACGCCGCGAAGCCCTTCATCAAGGTGCTCTGCAAGGCCCAGGCCGACCTCGCCGCCAAGGCCGCGAAGCCGACCGGCGACTTCCCGGTCTTCCTCGACTACCAGGACGACATCCTGGAGGCCCTGTCCGCCGCCGTCCGCCCGGAGCTCGCCTCCGCGCTGACCATCGCCGGCAAGCAGGACCGCGAGGCCGAGCTCGACCGCGTCAAGGCGCTCGCCGCCGAGAAGCTCCTCCCGGAGTTCGAGGGCCGCGAGAAGGAGATCTCCGCCGCGTACCGCTCGCTCACCAAGCAGCTGGTCCGCGAGCGCGTGATCAAGGAGAAGACCCGCATCGACGGCCGTGGCGTCACGGACATCCGTACGCTCGCCGCCGAGGTCGAGGCCATCCCGCGCGTGCACGGCTCGGCGCTGTTCGAGCGTGGCGAGACCCAGATCCTGGGCGTCACCACCCTCAACATGCTCCGCATGGAGCAGCAGCTGGACACCCTCTCCCCGGTGACCCGCAAGCGCTACATGCACAACTACAACTTCCCGCCGTACTCCGTCGGCGAGACCGGCCGCGTGGGCTCCCCCAAGCGCCGCGAGATCGGCCACGGCGCCCTCGCCGAGCGCGCCATCGTGCCGGTCCTGCCGACGCGCGAGGAGTTCCCCTACGCGATCCGTCAGGTGTCCGAGGCCCTCGGCTCCAACGGCTCGACGTCCATGGGCTCGGTCTGCGCCTCCACCATGTCGCTGCTGAACGCCGGTGTGCCCCTCAAGGCCCCCGTCGCCGGCATCGCCATGGGCCTGATCTCCCAGGAGATCAACGGCGAGACGCACTACGTCGCCCTCACCGACATCCTCGGTGCGGAGGACGCCTTCGGCGACATGGACTTCAAGGTCGCCGGCACCAAGGAGTTCGTCACCGCCCTCCAGCTCGACACCAAGCTGGACGGCATCCCGGCCTCCGTCCTGGCCGCGGCCCTCAAGCAGGCCCGCGACGCCCGCCTCCACATCCTCGACGTGATGATGGAAGCGATCGACACGCCGGACGAGATGTCCCCCAACGCCCCGCGGATCATCACCGTCAAGATCCCCGTGGACAAGATCGGTGAGGTCATCGGCCCGAAGGGCAAGATGATCAACCAGATCCAGGAGGACACCGGCGCCGAGATCACGATCGAGGACGACGGCACCATCTACATCGGTGCCCAGGTCGGCTCGCAGGCCGAGGCCGCCCGCGCCACGATCAACGGCATCGCCAACCCGACCATGCCGGAGGTCGGCGAGCGTTACCTGGGCACGGTCGTCAAGACCACGACCTTCGGTGCGTTCGTGTCGCTGCTCCCGGGCAAGGACGGTCTGCTGCACATCTCGCAGATCCGCAAGCTCGCCGGCGGCAAGCGCGTGGAGAACGTCGAGGACGTGCTCGGTGTGGGCTCCAAGGTCCAGGTCGAGATCGCCGAGATCGACTCCCGCGGCAAGCTCTCCCTGATCCCCGTGATCGAGGGCGAGGAAGCTGCCGAGGACGCGAAGGACGACTCCGACAAGTGACGTCGAGTAGCTCCCAGGCGAAGGCCCGCACCTCTTCGGAGGCGCGGGCCGTCGCCCGTACCCAAACCCTGATCAAGGGCACGGCCGGCATCGGCGTCGTCCGCAAGACCACCCTGCCGGGCGGCCTGCGCATCGTCACCGAGACCCTTCCGTCGGTCCGCTCCGCCACCTTCGGCATCTGGGCGCACGTCGGCTCCCGTGACGAGACGCCGTCCCTGAACGGCGCCACGCACTACCTGGAGCACCTCCTCTTCAAGGGGACGACCCGCAGGTCCGCGCTCGACATCTCCTCCGCGATAGACGCGGTGGGCGGCGAGATGAACGCGTTCACGGCGAAGGAGTACACGTGCTACTACGCGCGCGTGCTCGACACCGACCTGCCGCTCGCCATCGACGTCGTCTGCGACATGCTGACCGGCTCCCTCATCCGCGAGGAGGACGTCAACGTCGAGCGCGGCGCGATCCTCGAAGAGATCGCCATGACCGAGGACGACCCCGGCGACTGCGTGCACGACCTGTTCGCGCAGACGATGTTCGGGGACAACCCCCTCGGCCGACCGGTCCTCGGCACCGTCGACACGGTCAACGCCCTCACCGCCGACCGCATCCGCCGCTTCTACCGGAAGCACTACGACCCGACCCACCTCGTGGTCGCCGCCGCCGGCAACATCGACCACAACAAGGTCGTCCGCCAGGTCCGCGCGGCCTTCGAGAAGGCGGGCTCCCTCAGGAACACCGACGCGGCGCCCATCGCCCCGCGCGACGGCCGTCGCTCGATCCGTTCCTCCGGCCGGGTCGAGCTGATCGGCCGCAAGACCGAACAAGCGCACGTCGTGCTCGGCATGCCCGGTCTCGCCCGCACGGACGACCGGCGCTGGGCGCTGGGCGTGCTGAACACGGCCCTCGGCGGCGGCATGTCCTCCCGCCTCTTCCAGGAGGTCCGCGAGAAGCGCGGCCTGGCCTACAGCGTGTACTCGTACACCTCGGGCTTCGCCGACTGCGGCCTCTTCGGCGTGTACGCGGGCTGCCGCCCGAGCCAGGTGCACGACGTGCTGAAGATCTGCCGGGACGAACTCGACCAGGTCGCCGAGCACGGCCTGTCCGACGAGGAGATCGTCCGCGCCATCGGCCAGCTCCGCGGTTCCACGGTCCTCGGCCTGGAGGACACCGGCGCGCTCATGAACCGCATCGGCAAGAGCGAGCTGTGCTGGGGCGACCAGATGTCCGTCGACGACATGCTGGCCCGGATAGCGGCCGTCACCCCGGACGAGGTCCGCTCCGTGGCCCGCGACATCCTGGGACAGCGCCCGTCGCTGTCGGTCATCGGCCCGCTCAAGGACAAGCAGGCGGCCCGGCTGCACGACGCGGTCGCCTGACCCCCTCTGCCGGCCTTCGGCAACTTCGGTAAGGAAGCACAAAAGATGAGCAAGCTGCGCGTGGCGGTCCTCGGCGCCAACGGCCGGATCGGCTCCGAGGCGGTACGGGCGGTCGAGGCCGCCGAGGACATGGAGCTGGTGGCCGCCCTCGGCCGCGGCGACGACCTGGAGACGCTGGCGAAGACCGGCGCCCAGGTCGCGGTCGAACTGACCACCCCCGCTTCGGTCATGGACAACCTCGACTTCTGCGTACGGCACGGCATCCACGCCGTGGTCGGCACCACCGGCTGGACGGACGAACGCCTCGCGCAGCTGAACGACTGGCTGGCCGCGTCCCCCGCCACAGGCGTGCTCATCGCGCCCAACTTCTCCATCGGGGCCGTCCTCACCATGAAGTTCGCGCAGATCGCCGCGCCGTACTTCGAGTCCGTCGAGGTCGTGGAACTGCACCACCCCAACAAGGTGGACGCCCCCTCCGGCACCGCCACCCGCACCGCCCAGCTCATCGCCGAGGCCCGCCGCGCGGCCGGCTCGGCCCCGGCCCCGGACGCCACGGCGACGGCGCTCGACGGGGCGCGGGGAGCCAGCGTCGACGGCGTCCCGGTGCACGCGATCAGGCTGCGGGGCCTCCTGGCCCACCAGGAGGTCTTGCTGGGCGGCGAGGGCGAGACCCTGACCGTCCGCCACGACTCGCTCCACCACAGCAGCTTCATGCCGGGCATCCTGCTGGGAGCCCGCCGGGTGGTGTCGACGCCGGGCCTCACCTTCGGCCTGGAACACTTCCTGGACCTGAACTGAGCCTCTGACGTCATGCGCGCGAAGATCTCCTACGCCCTCACGGCCGCCGTCCTGGTCTTCTACTTCGTCCTGGTCGGCAGTCGCGGCGTCATGCTCATCCAGTCCGGCACCCTGCTGACCGTCACCTTCGGCGTGGCGGTGCTGATCCTCCCGGTCATCGGCGTCTGGTTCCTGTGGAAGAACACCCAGTTCGTCCGTCGGGCCAACGCCCTCGCCGCGGAACTCGACGCAGAGGGCGGTCTGCCCGTCGACGAGCTGAGGCGGACCCCGAGCGGCCGTGTCGACCGTGACTCGGCCGACGAGGTGTTCGCCGTGCGCAAGGCCGAGACCGAGGCGGCCCCCGAGGACTGGCGCACCTGGTTCCGGCTCGCCGTCGCCTACCACGACGCCCGGGACACCCCCCGGGCCCGCAAGGCCATGCAGCGGGCGATCCGCCTGCACGACGGCAAGCCCGTCGAGGCCGTCTGACCTCGCCCACCCCCGCCCGTCCTGCCGGTACGCGGAAGGGCCGGCCCGCGCTCTGGCGGACCGGCCCCTTCGTGCGTCCGGCGATCAGCCGTGCCGGTTCTCCGCGGCCCACGCCTCGACCGCGTCAGCCGCCCGGTCGAAGGCCTCGCCGCGCGCCAGGAAGTCCGCCCCGTGGGTGGTCAGCAAGGGAGTGCTCTCGGCGGGCCGGTCCCGTCGCGCGACCGTCAGAGCCTGCCCCTGGACGGTCCGCGGCAGCCCCAGCCAGCGCACCGGCTGCTGCACGGTGTGCACCGCCCCGACCCGCTCCCACGGCAACGTGCGCGTGGCGAGGAAGCCGACATGGCGCAGCCCCCGCGCGCTCACCCACACCCCCATGCGCAGCAGTCGCAGGGCGGCGGCGATCACCAGCAGCGAGCCGCCGAAGATCACGGCGGCCTCGGACATCGAGCCGGTCAGGGCGATGATGACGGCCGCGAACAGCACGAACGAGGCGAGCAGCAGTGTCAGCGCCGCGATCCCGACACGCCAGGGGCCGGGCCGGTAGGGGCGCCGCCAGCGCTCATGGTCCTCGAAGGGCAGGGCGACGTCGTCCGCCGCGTCGAACGGTCGGTCGGCCGTCAGAAAGGGCAGGGGCACGACTGGTCCTCACTCGTCCATGCGTGGGCTGTGCCCGGTGAGGCTATCCGTCGGCGTCCCCGCTCACCACTATCGGGGGTCCGTGGCGGCGAGACCGGCCCCGCGTCAGCGGCCCTGGGACGCCTGTGACTGCTGGGCCTGCGAGGAGTCGTCGACGCTCAGCGCCGGCATCCCGATGACCACCGAGCCCACGAGCCCGGCCACGATGGTGAGCCCCAGCAGCCAGCGCCCAACTGTCCGGCTCACGGAGGACCGCTCGGGGGGCGGGGGAGTGACATTGCTTCGGAACCTGTCGGCCTCGGCGAGGAAGGCGAAGGGGACGGGCTCGCGCCGGCGGAGCATGGTGGGCACTTCCTCCTGGAACGTGTGGGACGTCGTCTACCGATACAGACGAGCGAGTGCCCGAAAACGTGCCCCATATCGGCAGACGTCCTGCAGAGATCCGCGGCACGCCCATGCCCGTCCGGCCCAACGGCCCCCGTAGAGTTGGCGCCGCTCCGAAGACGCGATGGAAGGACCTCCGCACCGTGACCGACAGCCCCGCCGACGACCTCAAGCCCGGCTTCCGCAGCGACGTCACCGTCGAGCTGGTCAAGCACACCGCGTCGGACGCCGACGTGCTCTTCGCCGCCCGTGTCTCGACCGTCGGCGAGCAGTCCCTCGACGAGCTGGGCAAGGACCCCGAACGCTCGAAGGGCCTGATCAACTATCTGATGCGGGACCGGCACGGCAGCCCCTTCGAGCACAACTCGATGACCTTCTTCATCAGCGCCCCGATCTTCGTCTTCCGCGAGTTCATGCGGCACCGCGTGGGCTGGTCCTACAACGAGGAGAGCGGCCGTTACCGGGAGCTCCAGCCGGTCTTCTACGTCCCCGGCGAGTCCCGCAAGCTGGTCCAGCAGGGCCGCCCCGGCAAGTACGTCTTCGTCGAGGGCACCCAGGCACAGCAGGAGCTCGTGGGCCGCACCATGGAGGACTCCTACCGACGGGCGTACGAGGCCTACCAGGAGATGCTCGCCGCCGGAGTCGCCCGCGAGGTCGCCCGCGCGGTCCTCCCGGTCGGCCTGTTCTCCTCGATGTACGCCACCTGCAACGCCCGCTCGCTGATGCACTTCCTGGGCCTGCGCACCCAGCACGAGCTGGCGAAGGTCCCGTCGTTCCCGCAGCGGGAGATCGAGATGGTGGGCGAGAAGATGGAGGCCGAGTGGGCCCGGCTCATGCCCCTCACCTACGCGGCCTTCAACGCGAACGGGCGTGTCGCGCCCTGACGGGGACGGGCTACGGAGACGTATGTACGGATCATCCGCCCGAAGTGTCCGTATTGCGGCATTTAGAGAAGTTCATCTAGCCTGATCAAACGGACCCGGCACTGCTTGAACCCCCGAGCAGGCAGTGCCGGGTTCCATCTTTGTCATGACTTTTCGCGCCCCCCGAGGGCAGACCCCGCGGTGAGCAACGAGTAGCGTGTCACCCATGGCTCCGACCTCCACTCCGCAGACCCCCTTCGGGCGGGTCCTCACCGCCATGGTCACGCCCTTCACGGCGGACGGCGCGATCGACCTCGACGGCGCACAGCGGCTCGCCACCCACCTGGTGGACGCAGGCAACGACGGCCTGATCGTCAACGGCACCACCGGCGAGTCGCCCACCACCAGCGACGCGGAGAAATCGGATCTGGTACGAGCCGTCGTGGAGGCCGTCGGAGACCGGGCCCACGTGGTCGCGGGAGTCGGCACCAACGACACCCACCACAGCGTCGAGCTGGCCAAGACGGCAGAGACGACGGGCGCACACGGCCTCCTGGTCGTCACCCCGTACTACAACAAGCCCCCGCAGGAGGGCCTGTACCGCCACTTCACGGCTGTCGCCGACGCCACCGGACTGCCGGTCATGCTCTACGACATCCCCGGCCGCAGCGGAGTCCCGATCAGCACCGAGACGCTGGTCCGCCTCGCCGCCCACCCGCGGATCGTCGCCAACAAGGACGCCAAGGGCGACCTCGGCCGTGCCGGCTGGGCCATCGCGCGCTCCGGCCTCGCCTGGTACTCCGGCGACGACATGCTGAACCTGCCGCTGCTCTCCGTGGGCGCGGTCGGCTTCGTCTCGGTGGTCGGCCACTTGGTCACCCCGGACCTGCGTGCCCTGGTCGAGGCGTTCACCGCCGGCGACGTCCAGAAGGCCACGGAGATCCACCAGAAGCTGCTCCCCGTCTACACGGGAATGTTCCGCACCCAGGGCGTCATGACGACGAAGGCGGCGCTCGCCCTGCAGGGCCTGCCCGCGGGACCGCTGCGCCCGCCCATGGTCGAGTGCTCGCCCGAAGAGATCGAACAGCTCAAGATCGATCTTGCCGCGGGCGGGGTACAGCTCTGACAACAGACTTCACAACTGAATAGGCAGGCCACCGGTGCCTGCAATCCACAACGACAACTGCTTCTGCACGAACGTCATGCGCGCCACGTGCCCACCGGTACGTGGCGCGCGTGTTTGAGGAGAGTCTTTTGAGTCATCCGCATCCGCAACTCGCTGCGCCCCCGCAGCTCGTCGAGGGCGGCCTCCGGGTCACCCCGCTCGGCGGGCTCGGTGAGATCGGCCGGAACATGACGGTCTTCGAGTACGGCGGCCGTCTGCTGATCGTCGACTGCGGGGTGCTGTTCCCCGAGGAGGAGCAGCCCGGCATCGACCTGATCCTGCCGGACTTCTCGTCCATCCGGGACCGCCTCGACGACATCGAGGGCATCGTCCTCACCCATGGCCACGAGGACCACATCGGCGCCGTCCCCTACCTCCTCCGGGAGAAGGCGGACATCCCGCTGATCGGCTCCAAGCTGACCCTCGCCCTGATCGAGGCCAAGCTCCAGGAGCACCGGATCCGCCCGTACACCCTCGAGGTGGCGGAGGGGCACCGTGAGCGCATCGGCCCGTTCGACTGCGAGTTCATCGCCGTCAACCACTCGATCCCGGACGCTCTCGCCGTCGCGATCCGTACGCCCGCCGGCATGGTGGTCCACACGGGCGACTTCAAGATGGACCAGCTCCCGCTGGACGGCCGGCTCACCGACCTGCACGCGTTCGCACGCCTGAGCGAGGAAGGCATCGACCTTCTTCTCTCCGACTCGACGAACGCCGAGGTCCCCGGATTCGTGCCGCCCGAGCGGGACATCTCCAACGTCCTGCGCACGGTCTTCGCCGGAGCCCGCAAGCGGATCATCGTGGCCAGCTTCGCCAGCCACGTCCACCGCATCCAGCAGATCCTCGACGCGGCGCACGAGCACGGCCGCCGTGTCGCCTTCGTGGGCCGCTCGATGGTCCGCAACATGGGCATCGCGCGCGACCTCGGATACCTGAAGGTCCCGCCGGGCCTCGTCGTGGACGTCAAGACCCTCGACGACCTCCCGGACCACGAGGTCGTGCTGGTGTGCACGGGTTCCCAGGGCGAACCGATGGCCGCCCTGTCCCGCATGGCCAACCGCGACCACCAGATCCGCATCGTCCCCGGCGACACGGTGATCCTGGCGTCGTCGCTCATCCCGGGCAACGAGAACGCGGTCTACCGGGTGATCAACGGTCTGACGCGCTGGGGCGCGAACGTCATCCACAAGGGCAACGCCAAGGTGCACGTCTCGGGCCACGCGTCCGCCGGCGAGCTCCTGTACTTCTACAACATCTGCCGTCCGAAGAACCTGATGCCGGTCCACGGCGAATGGCGGCACCTGCGCGCCAACGCCGAGCTGGGAGCCCTGACCGGCGTCCCGCACGACCGCATCGTGATCGCGGAGGACGGCGTGGTCGTCGACCTGGTCGAGGGCAAGGCGAAGATCGCAGGCAAGGTCCAGGCGGGTTACGTGTACGTCGACGGCCTCTCGGTCGGCGACGTCGGCGAGCCGGCCCTCAAGGACCGGAAGATCCTGGGAGACGAAGGCATCATCTCGGTCTTCGTCGTCGTGGACTCGTCCACCGGCAAGATCACGGGCGGCCCCCACATCCAGGCCCGCGGCTCGGGCATCGAGGACTCGGCCTTCTCGGCCGTCACCCCGAAGATCGCCGAGGTTCTGGAACGCTCCGCGCAGGACGGTGTCGTGGAGCCCCACCAGCTGCAGCAGCTCATCCGCCGCACCCTGGGCAAGTGGGTCTCCGACACCTATCGCCGCAGGCCGATGATCCTGCCGGTCGTGGTGGAGGTCTGAGCGACGTACGACCGCTCGTACGCGTGAACCGGGAGCGGGGGGGGGGGGGGGGGGG
>NZ_JBMNDR010000082.1:0-37151 GCF_052543235.1 Streptomyces sp. SAS_272
GTGTCCCGGCGCCCCGCCGTGCGTGGTCAGCCGGCGGGCCAGCTGGCGTCGATGTTCTTCAGGGCCGCGTCCAGCGACTCCCCGCCCGTGATCCAGGCCGTCATGTCCTTCCAGAAGGTGCCGGTGCCGACTGCGGTGGGCATCGCGTCGGAGCCGTCGAAGACGAAGCCGGTGGAGTCGTAGGCGACCTTGGCGACCGACTGGGTCGTCTTGAGCGGGTAGGCCGAGAGCGGGAAGTCCTTGTGCGGTGAGATGAAGGACGAACCGTTGCCCGCTGCCGTGGTGCCGAGGTCGGTGGCCGCGAGCAGCTTCATGACCTTGCGGGCGGCGGGGCTGTCCTTGTAGATGGAGGCGGTGTCGCCGCCGCCCTCGACCGGGTTCCCACCGTTCGCGGTGGCCGGCGGCAGACCGAATACGCCGACCTCGGAGTCCATGTTCTTCTGGACCGTCTTGGGGAAGAAGCCGGTGATGAAGCTGCCCTGCTGGTACATGTAGCAGCCGGGCTTGCTCTTGAACATCGCGTTGCCGGCGGTGCCGAAGGCGTTGCTGGCGATGGATTTGCGGCCGCCGAGCACGTTGCCGTCGGTGAAGGCGATCTTCTCGAACTGGGCGGCGGCCTGGCGGACCAGTGGCGAGTCGAACTTGACTTTGTGCGATATCCACTCGTTGTACTTGTCGACGCCGCCGTACTTCAGGACCAGGTTCTCTATCCAGTCGGTGGCGGGCCAGCCGGTCGCCGTGCCGGACTCGATGCCCAGACACCAGGGCGTGTTCCCGTCGGCCTTGATCTTCGCCGTGAGGGTGTTGAGTTCGTCGAGGGACTTCGGGGCGGTGTACCCGGCCGACTCGAACGCCTTCTTCGGGTAGAAGACCAGGCCCTTGACGTTCATGCTGACCATCAGGCCGTAGGTCTTGCCGTCGGTCTTGGCGACGTCCAGCGTGCCCGCCGTCATGCTCTTGCTCAGCGCGGGCAGGTCGAGGACGTCGTCCAGCGGGGTGATCTTGCCCTTGGACGCGAGGTCCTTGATGATGCCCGGCTGCGGCAGCAGCGCGATGTCCGGCGCGTCGCCTGCCTGCACCTTCTGCACGAGCAGCTGGTTGATGTTGTCCACCCGGCGCCACTGGACGGTGAGGCCCTGGGCCTTGGCCTGGGGGGCGAGTTCGGCCTTGAGACCGTCGATGATCGGCTGGTCCATGCCCGTCCAGATCGTGATGGTCTTCTTGTCGCTCGCGGTGCTGCCGGAACCGGACGAGCAACCGGTGGCGAGGAGGGTGAGCGCGCTGAGCGTGCTCACACCCGCAACCAGCTTCCGTGTGGACATGTGTTCCTCCTTGGCCGGTGCGCCGGCGGTGGGGGAGCTGCCGTCGCACCTGAGGTGACCTGGTCTGCCGGGGCGGGTCTTGCACCAGGCCACCGCGGCGGGTTACTAATTCGGGTTAGTGGCCGAAAGCTAGCCGCCAGCCGTTTCTTGCGTCAAGGACTTGTTACGAGGGAGTTATCCGTGGATGAGCATGTGTGTCCGCAGAGCCGGCCCGGCTCAGCCCCCGGCGGGTCCGCCGGCCGGCGGCGCCGTGGAAGCACGCAGCACAAGCGGGCAGTGCACCACAGTGCGCCCGCTCTGCAGGGCAGGGCCGCCTGCCGCCAGCTGCTCGGCGGCCAGCCGGCCCATCGCGTCGTACGGCAGCCGTACGGTGCTCAGCGCCGGGTGGATCTCGGCGGCGAGCTCGAACTGGTCGTCGTAGCCCATGACCGAGACGTCCTCGGGCACCCGAAGCCCTGCCTCCAGGAGGGCCAGGAGCGCGCCGAACGCCATCCGGTCGTTGCCGCACATGATCGCGGTCGGCCGGGGGCTGCGCTGCAGCAGTTCGCGGGCCAGTTCGTAGCCGGAGTCGGCGTGGTAGTTCCCGGACAGGACGGTGGACCGGCGGGGGTCGAGACCCGCACCGCGCAGCGCCTCGCGGAATCCGCGCAGCCGGGCCTTGGTGGCCCAGACGCTGGCCGTACCGGTGAGGTAGGCGATGTCCCGGTGTCCGAGATCGAGCAGCGCCTGGGTGGCCTCCCGTCCGCCGCGCACCTCGTCGGGCAGGATCGTCGGCAGGGGGTCACCCGGGACGAAACAGTTCAGAAGGACCGTCGGCACCCGCGCGGCGTCGTCCGGGAGCGTCACCGATCTGGTGCCGGCCACGGCGAAGATCAGGGCGTCGGCCTGCCGGTCGAGGAGCTCGCCGACCAGTTGCGCGGCCTGCCGGTTCGAGCCGCCGGTGTTGACCAGGACCAGCAGGTTGCCGTGCCGTATCGATGCTTCGTGCGCGCCCTTGATCGCGGCGGCTGCGAACACGCCGAAGTCGATGTCATGGCTGACGAAGCCGATGGTCGCGCTGCGCCCTTGGCGCAGTCCCTGCGCGGCCCGGTTGGGACGGTAGTCGAGTTCGGCGGCCGCCCGCAGAACCCGCTGCCGGGTCTCGTCGCTGATCGTCTGCCCGGCTGTCTGGTTGAGGACGAAGGAGACGGTCGCCGGCGAGACGCCGGCAAGCAGCGCGACATCGGCCCGGCGGGTCCTTCTGTCCTTCGGTCGGTGATCTTCATGCGTTGACACGCGGCAAGAGTACGAGATGCCCGCTCCTGAGAATCGGCCACCGCACCGGCCGTACCCATCTGCTCAATAGCGCATTCCACCACTTTGAGAGGTATCTGCGATATGCCCACATGGCTGCACTACGCACCGGCGAAGGGCTGGATGAACGACCCCAACGGGCTGATCCACTGGCGGGGCCGGCACCACCTCTTCTACCAGTACAACCCGGACGGAACGACATTCGCCAACCAGCACTGGGGCCATGCCAGCTCCCCGGATCTGCTCACGTGGACCGAGCACGAGACGGCACTCTTCCCGGGCCTGCCCGAAACCGCGCCTTACGACGCCACGGCCTGTTTCTCCGGCTGCGCCGTCGCCCACGACGGCGGCGTCTCGATCCTCTACACCGGTGTCCTCGGCGACGCCCAGCTTCCCTGCCTCGCACGCGCCGCCGACGACGGGCTGTCGGGCTTCGTCAAGGACCCGGCCAACCCTCTCGTCCCCGCGCCGCCGGCCGCCGACATCACCGAGTTCCGCGATCACTGCGTGTGGCGCGAGGAAGGTGAGGACGGCGGGGCCGGCCGATGGCGCCAGCTGGTCGCGGGCGCGCGCCGCGAGCACGGGGGCTCGGTGTTCGCGCTGTCCTCGGCGGACCTGCTGGCATGGGACTACGACGGCGTCTTCGTGGACCGGGCCGCCGCGAAGGTGCCGGGCGCGGTATGGGAGTGCCCGGACCGCTTCGCCGTGGACGGTACGGGGGTGCTGCTCGTCTCGGTCATCCACGAGGACGGCGAGGAGGGACCCGCGGTCTGGTGGATGACCGGCACCGCCTCGGGCGACGGCTTCGAGGTACGCGAGAGAGGCGTCGCGGACGTCGGCGACCGCTTCTACGCCCCACAGTCCTACTGGGCCGCCGACGGCCGCCGGATCCAGTTCGGCTGGATCCGCACACATGAGGACCCGGCCGGCCTCGGCGGACCGGCGGTCGGCTTCATGTCCCTGCCACGCGAACTCTCGGTACGGCAGGGCCGCCTGCACTGCCGCCCGGCAGCCGAGCTGACACGGTTGCGGCGCTCCGCGACACCCCTGCCCGCGGCCGGCCCAGCCCGTCTGGACGGGGGAAGGGATGCAGGCGAGCTGGTACTCGATGCCACGGCAGCGGACGGCGTACGGTCCATCGTCCTGCGTTCCCAGGAGGGAGCCGAGATGACTGTGAACCTGGCGGCGTTCGCCGGACTCGACGGAGAGCTGCGCCTGTTCTGGGACGCCGGCATCGTCGAGGTCTACCGCGGCGGCATCGCGGGGACCTGGTCGGACCTGCGGGTCGCCGAGGTCGCCGAGCTACGGCTGGACGGCGGCCCGGATGCGGCGGTCGGCCGGGCCCAGCTCTGGGAACTCGCCCGGCCGGACCGCCACACCGGCCCGGCCGCCGGGCACGACGCCGGATGACGGCACCTCCAGCAGCCCAGGGCAACGGCGGTGCGGACGACAACGACCCGTCATCCCGACGTCCAGCGGGCCCCCGGCGAACGCCCCGCCCGTCCGGGACCGCGGGCCGAGAACAAGTGGTCCACCGCCTCGCTGGTCCGCTCGCCCGAGGAGGTGATCTTCGACGCCTTCGACCAGGCCGAGGCCCGTGACCCGAAGCATCTGCGGCCGTGGGTCGTGCTGGTCGGCGGCGCCCGCCACCAGCTCGACCTGATCAGTGCCGAGACGGGGCGCCGCGACGTCACGGTCCACGTCCTGCTGGACTTCGTGCACGTTGCGGAGTACGTCTGGGCTGCCGCCCACGTCTTCCACGAACCCGGCACCACCGAAGCCGAAGCATGGGCCGCCGACCGTCCTACCGTGATCCTCGCAGGTCAGGACGCCCACTCTGGCGCCGAAATGACCAGCGTGGGCAGGTCACGGGCCACGATTCGCAGCGCGGTGCGCAACGTCTCCAAACGCTCGGGGGCGAGGTCGAAGCCGGGATCGAACCCCACGTCGTCAAGGATGCGCCGGGCCAGGACGGTCATCTCCGCCGCCGACACCTCGGCCGGGTTCCGCTCGACGACCTCCAGGACGGCGTCGGTGCAATGGAACCTGTCGAGCAGTTCGCAGGCGAGGGGCGACGACATCCCGTGGGTCGGGGTCGCCCTCGCGCAGGCCGCCTGACGCACTCACCAGCGGAACCATGACCTCACCGGGCGGGCGGGCCGGCCGGCCGGTTGGCCGGGCCGCGACGGGCGTGTCAGGTGGTGCGAAGGACCATGCGCTGTTGGTCGGAGCCGCATTCGAACGACCTCCGGAGGAGACGCATTGCCAAGTGAGCACGGACTGAGTGCTAATGCCCACCGCAGAGTTGCATGAGAGATTCTCCCTTCGTGCTGGGCACTCATCGCTTGCTCGGCACGATGCAGGGCGTGTCCACACGGGGGTACGCCAGGAACGACACAGGAGAATCACGTATGCGGCAGGGCTTGCTTCGTAAAGGCATCGCGACGGCTGTGGCAACAGTCGCGCTGTTGGGCGGTGCGGTGATGTCCGCCCCGAGCGCCGGTGCGGTAACCAACTCGAAGTGCAATCTTGATGAGCCTGACCACTCCGGGTACAAGATCGCGACGAACAACGTGAACCTGCGCAAGGGTCCCGCGACGAGCTACGCCTCGCTCGGACAGCTGACCAAGGGCACCACGTTCACGTACTACTGCACCAAGACCTACCCCCGCCCGGTCTGGTTCTACGGCAAGGTGACGTCCGGGGCCCACAAGGGCGTCACGGGCTGGGTCCGCGGCGACTACGTCACCTACTGACGGCTCGCGGCCTGACAGGCTGAGTCCAAGCGCCCTGCCCTGCGGGGCAGGGCGCTTCGCCCACCCCCTCAGGGCGAGTACTGGCCCCGCAAGGTCTGTGCCGTCCTGGTGGGCCGTCGCCCGCGGGGCGGGCGTGTCTTTGTTGCCTGCCGAGCCCCGCGTCGGGGGATCTTGCCTCGTGGGTTGCGCAGGGCTGGTCGAGTGGCAGCACGCAGGGCGCGTTTGGGGCTGGTGATCAGGCGGGGTCGGCGCGTTGGGGCGTGACCCGCTGGGCGACGTCGCGCAGTTTGATGTTGTGGTGCTGAGAGATGCGGCGCAGCACACTGAAGGCGTCGTCTGCGCTCATGTGGTGGCGTTCCATGAGGATGCCCATCGCTTCGCCGATGGCGTGCCGGGTCTGCAGAGCGTGTTCGAGCTGGTCGATGGTGCGGGCGTCGGCCAGGGCGACGGCGGCGTGGGAGGCCAGCAGCCAGCCCGCCGTCTCGATGTCCTTGCTGAACGTTCCCGGCTCGCGGGCGTACAGGTTGAGCGCACCGAAGTCTTCGTTGTCGGTGTAGAGCAACACGCCGGTCATGCTGCCGATGCCGAGTTTGCGGGCCTGGTCGGCGAAGCGCTCCCAGGCGGGCTGGGGCTGGGTAAGGTCCGCGATCCGGTACACGCGCTCGCCGTCCTTGCGGCGTGCGAGGTCGAAGCAGGGGCCTTCGTTCAGCTCCCCTTGGAGGCGGTCGGACTCGTGGACCATGTCGCCGCAGGCGGCCAGAGTCACGGCGCGGCCCTTGCGCACCGCGAGGATCCCTGCTGCGTCGCAGCCCTCGATCAGCTTCACCGCCGACGCCGCGATCTCGTCCAGCGTCGCCTGCACCGAGTCCTTGGCCAGCAGATCCCGCGCCAGCCGTGCCATCTGCTCGGCATACTCACGCCATTCCACCCGACACCACCCGTCTCGACCACAGTGTCGTGCCACAGTACCGCCGGCTGGTGTTTCGACCACCTACTGTCACGGGGGGCGCATAGGTCCGCGGGCAGGCGGCTGAACGCAGAAGACGCAGAACGCGCAGAGGAAGCGGTTCTCACGCACGATGACGGGCACCGTGACGTTGGGTGACCGGTGGGAAGATCTTCGGGTTGATCAGGCCGGAAAGGGGCGTGCGGCGTGAGTGGGAGCGCGTCGCTGTCGTGCAAGGGGCACCGGTACCGGTCCAGGAGGTGGATGCTCGAGCGCGGTGTCGTCGTCCCGTACGAGACAATCCGCCGCTTGTGCGGCAAGTCGGGGCAGGCTTACGCCGGCGCGCTGCGCCGTCGGCAGCCACAGCCCGGTGACAAGCGGCGCCTGGACGAGGTCTTGATCTCCGAAGCACGGGCTCAGCCCAGCGGTTCCTGTCCGCGTTCACCGGCATCTGACCCTGCTTCCGATGGGGACGCCACCTGATGACCGCCACCGCACACCGCGCCGAAATGATCAACCGCTTCGCTGACTGGAAC
The DNA here is from genome assembly GCF_052543235.1 of Streptomyces sp. SAS_272. Classification (NCBI taxonomy): domain Bacteria; kingdom Bacillati; phylum Actinomycetota; class Actinomycetes; order Kitasatosporales; family Streptomycetaceae; genus Streptomyces; species Streptomyces sp. SAS_272. The sequence continues at coordinate 6,854 of NZ_JBMNDR010000082.1, forward strand.
CAGATCACCGCCACCGCTTCTTGCCCGCAACGGCCTGACCTGGAGCCGGCATCCGGGCCGGCCCCCAGCCCTTTCCGGATTGAGAAGTCGTCCTCGGCTGTACCTGGCTCAGGGCCCGGACGTCTTCGAGGGCTCGCCCGCCATTGCCGGTGACGGACTGCAACGTCTTCATTCGTGATCACGCAGGAAGGTGGGGATCTCGTCGCGGGTCGGGTGGTTCGGCAGGGGCGCCGGCTCGTCCTGAAGGAACGCAGTAATGACGGCGGCGGCTCGATCGTTGTTGTCGTCCAGGCCGTTCCACATGTGGTGTCCGACTCCGGGCATGTACTGCGTGCGCTGGACGGCGGGATCATGGGCAAGGACGGTGGTCTCCCATTGACGGATCTGGGAGGAGCACTCGGCGATCATCAGCATCGCGGGGGTCCGGGACTGCCTCAGTCGTGAGGCGATGGAGGGTGAGTCCTTGACCGTCTGCTGGATGCGGAGGCTGGCGGCGGGGCTGAAGGAGAAGTTCTGGGGGGTGTCCTCGGCGGGGATGCGGTGCGCGTCGTGCGCACAGTAGGCGGATGCGGTGTCGCTGCCGAGGTCGGCGGCGGTGAAGGCGTTGTCGCCTTCGGCCTGTCCGATCAGTCCGGTGTCGGGGCTGAGGATTCCGAGCCGCATGAGGCCGAATGCCACGGCATACCGGGGGACGTGCGTGGATCGCGGTCCGGCCGGGGCCGGCGCGAGGCCGCGTGCGGATTTGCGGCCCTTGTGCCCGGTGATGTGTGCGGTGGGGCCGTCCATGGGCCCGGGTTCAGCGACGATCGCCCGGTGCAGGCGGGCGGCCACGCTCGGGTCGGCGAGGGCGCGGGTGAGCAATGACCCGCCTGAGGAGAAGCCGAGGACGTCGACCCTGCCTTTCTTCAGGCGGTCGATGAAGGCGGCGAGGTCGCGGACCGACCTGGCAATCGTGTACTGGCCCATGGGGAGCAGGTCGCTGCGTCCGCCGCCGGCCTGTTCGTAGGCGTAGACGTCGTAGCCCTGGCGGGCCAGGAGTTGCAGGAACCGGTGGTCGAGCACCGAGATGCCGCGGACCGGTCCGCCGTTGAGGTACACGAGCGGGATGGGATGCCGGGGGCCGGGGCTCGCGGGCGGGTAGTGATACACCGCGACCCGACTGCCCGTGGCCAGGCTCCAGTGCTGTGCGGTCACGAAGGGTAGGGCGGGCGGGGACCGCCGGGCCGTCGGCACGGTCGGGATGCAGACCGACGCCGTCAATGCTGCCGCGACAGCCACCGGCAGGAACGCCACGAGCCGCGCCGGCCAGGTTCGGTGTCGTCCCCGCCACAGCGCGAGGACAGCCCCACCTCCAAGGGTCGTCAACCACGCGGCGAGCCCCGAACCTGCCCCGTCTGTGAGGGCGATCAGCGCGAGAAAGACGATGACCAGCATCGTGACAGCGGCCAGGGCCAGCAGTAAGCGTCCGGTGAAGCGGACAGCGCGTATGGCGGACGTGGGCACAGCGAACCTCCATCGGTTTCAGAACGTTGTTTCAAAACGACGTTATCAAAGAAGGTAGGCTGCTGGCTGTGGGTAGACCGAGAACAAACGACGAGGCCGTCAAAGAGCGGCTTGTGGAGTGCGCGACCGAGATGCTCGCCACCCGTCCACGGGAGTCGCTCACGGTCCGCGCCGTGGCCGCTGCTGCCGAGGCGTCGACGACGGCGGTGTATTCCTTGTTCGGCGGTAAGGACGGGCTGATCGCTGCGGTGCGCGACAGAGCAGTCGCAGGCCTGTTTCAGGACCTGTCGGCGGCACAGGCCTCCGCGGACCCACTCGCCGACCTCTATGCGCTGGCCGTCGCCTACCGTCGCTGGGGGCGCGGGCACAGCCACCTTTACACGGTGCTGTTCGGCGGCGTGCAGTCCTTCGACCCGTCGGGGGAGGTCGGCGCCAATGACCCGATCCGTCCGCTCCTCGCAGCGATCGATCGCGCCTTGACGGGGTCCGTACTCGTCGGCGAATCAACGTCGATCGCCCTGTCGATCTGGGCCACCCTGCACGGGCTCGTGACTCTCGAACTGTCCGGGGCCCTCGACGGGGCCACGGCCGAGGCCGCATTCCGATCGACGCTTCACGCCACGTTGCGCGGATGGGCGACCCCGGAGGTATTCCGTAGCCTTCGGCAAGCCGAACTCGCTCATTGACAGGATCAGGGCCGGTACCCGGGCCATACCGGTCCCTGCTGGGGGCGGGGGTGCATGGTCGGTGAAGACCGGCATGCCAAGGTCGACCAGCAGCGGCTGACCATCGGTCGGATCCCGCTTGAGGCCGTTGGGCCTGGTCATTGCAGCGTCCAAGCCGACCTGGAGCCCCTCGACCTCGCCGAGCCAGCCGTTGGCGCGGGCCTCGCGGATGCGTTCTGGGAGGTTCTGGATGATCTAGATGAGGCGTGGCCTCTGATGGGGATCCATCTGGAGGACGGGGCAGCGGATGTCCCGTTGACCGAACCAGCTTGGGCTCTCTGCGAGGTCAACTCATACTGAGAACAAGGAGGTTGTGGCTCCTGCTGGCGGGTCGGGGTGACCGCGCGTGTGGTGGCGGATCTGGTTTCATCGCGTGTCGCGGCAGATCGGAACCGAGCACCGCGCCTTCACCCCCACGTTCCTGCGCATGCTGCTGATCGGCACGATCGCGGGCACCGGAATCACCGATGCCGCCGGCGCGCCCCTCACGATCTCCCCGCACGACTTCAGGAGAATCTTCGTCACCGACGCCATCATGAACGGCCTTCCACCGCACATCGCCCAAGTGATCTGCGGACACAAGAACATTGACACAACGATGGGCTGGAAGGCCGTCTACCCGGCCGAGACGATCGAGGCACACAAGGCCTTCATCACCCGCCGCCGGGCCACCCGGCCCAGCGAGGAATACCGAACTCCCACCGAGGAGGAATGGGATGCCTTCCTCGCGCACTTCGAGAAACGCAAGGTGTCCATCGGCACCTGCGGCCGCGCATTTTCCACCCCTTGTGTCCATGAGCACGCTTGGGTCTGATGTGCAGTCCTCAGGCCGGACCCGGCCCAACGCGCCCGCATCGAGGAGATCCGCGACAACCTCGTCGCCCGTATCGCCGAAGCCGAATGCGAAGGCTGGCTCGGCGAAGTCGAAGCACTCAAGGTCAGCTTGGCCGGCGCCGAGGACAAACTCGCGCAGATCATGAGGAGGACGGCCAGGGAGTCGGTCGACCTCCCGGTCCCGAGGTTCCGGGAGGAACCGTGGCTACGCCGGGGGCGAGGGTGCCTGCCTCGGTGGGACGAAGAGTCGAGACTTCACTCAGGGGCGTTTATGGTCCTTCGCCGCCAAACTCCCTAGGCGAGCACCCATTGGGGCGGGTGCCCAGGGTTGGCCGGGCAGGTGAACACGTGCAGGTCCCGGTCCCGGCCGAAGCGGAGCCGAGTGGGTTGGGCGAGGGATTGGCCGCCCCGGATCGATGCCTTCCCCCTCAGGGGCGGGTCACGGTCCTCCAGGGGCACCCAGCTGTGCGAGCCGGCGTCCAGCTCGTAGCCCTCTGCCGTCAGCAGCAGCCCCATGGGGGTTGCGCAGGACGCGCAGTCGATGGCCATCGGGCCCGTCGATGCCCAGCTGGGGTAGCCACCGACGCGCCAGCCGGGCGGGATCGACAGGTCGTACTGGTAGCTGGGGGCGTCGGGGCCGTGTTCCGCTACCTGGGCGTCGTCCCACGCGTCGATGCGCGCGATCAGCGAGGCGGGCAGCGTGTCGTCCTCCGCCCAGGGATGGGTGTCCACCTCTTCCGGGTGCAGGACACACGGCTCAGGGAGTTCGTGCTCCCATCGAAGCAGGGGCACTTCGGGCGGAGCGGCGAGGAAGCGTTCCGCGTGCTCGGTATCCCGTGCCCGTCGCCACTGCAGGCGGTAGCGGCGCTCCAGGTACGGGCCGTGGGTGAAGGGGCAGCGGAAGAGCTGAACCAGGTCCGCGCCGTCGCCACCCGTGCTCAAAGCTGGCCGACGACCGAACCTCAGCTGTCGAGTTCTGGGAGCCCGCCGCGCCGTCGGCTGTGGGCTACGGCCGTCAGAAGTCGTGCCCCATCTACCGGATATGGCCGAGGCGCTCTTGCGGACCGGTCCTACGCTGGAGGCATGGCCACCGATCCCTTGCTGAGACAAGGCCCCGAATCGACGGATCTGGTCCTGCGCGTCGGCCCGGCCGGGCCGACGTGGAACGTGCTGACCTCGGCGGGGTCGGCGCTGTTCACTCCGCTCGCTCTGGGCGTGCCGACCCTGCTCGTCGCCTTCTGGATGGCGCTGGCCGGGGCGCGGGCGTCGACCGTGTTCGTGGTGGTGGGGGTGATCGCCGGGCTGGAGTACCTGATCGGCTGGCTGGCGCTGGCCTTTTCCCGGGCCCGGGACATCCTGCGGGTGGAGTTCGCGCCGGCCGGGGTGCCCGCGTCGCTGCGGTTGGTCCGGGCCGCCGGGCCGGACGACTGGCTGCCCGTCAAGACCCTGCGCGAGGTGCGGCTGACGCACAAGGTGGTGGAGCCGTACCAGGGGGACTACAAGCCGGCCGTCTCCACGCTCGCGCTGGAACTCGTCCTGCGGGGCGCGCGGGAGCGGCTGGCGCTCCCGTTCGGCGGCGACCCGCAGCGGCTCGCCGACGCGCTGGAGGCCCTGCTAGGCCCGGCTGGGGTCGTGGTGGAGCTGCGCACCGAGCGCAGCACGCGCAGTCGGCCGCAGCCCAACTCCGGCTGGACCTCCGGTGGTTCGGCCTCGGCCGGCTCGGGTGGCGGCTGACCTCCGGGCTGCCCTTGGCAGTCCCCTGTTGGGCGTGTTGAGCCGCCGGGTCGGCTCGGCCGCAGCCCGGGTCCTGCGGCCACGGGTGGTGGGGGTAGCGGCCGCGGAGCTCGGCCCGCACGGCGCGGTAGCCCTCGCGCCAGAACGACGCGAGGCCGCCGCTGACGGCGGCCGGGCGCCCAGCCGGGGAGAGCAGGTGGACGGTCAGCGGGGCCCGCCCGTCCGCCAGCGCGAAGGCGGCAGACCAGCCGAACAACTCCTGGGCGTGGTGCCGTCCGTTGCTCGCCCACAGGGCTACCGGGAGTTGGTGCGCCGGTTGTGCGTTGCGGCTTGGCGGGCGCGGTGGTTGGCGACGTTGGTGCGGTTGCCGCACAGGCCGGGCATGCAGTAGCGGCGGCTACCGGGCCGGGTGGTGTCGATGAAAGCTCCCCGGCAGGTGGGCGCGCCGCACGGGCGGAATCGCTGCTCGCCGAGGGTGTATACGACCCCGAGGATGCCAATGCCGCAGATCAACGAGAGGGCGTCGGCGACAGTTGCTCCTTCGCGGAGCGGGGCGGCCCAGCGTGTGCGGTTCTCGTGGGCGGGATCGCGAATCAGGGTGGCGCCCTGGGCGGACGAGGTGAGCGCGGTGGCGCCGGCGATGAGGTAGTCGCGGTCGGGGCGATCGATCAGGTCGCGCACAGTCGTCCGAAGCGCGTGGACCGCATGAAGGTCGGCTGCACGTCCGTGGCGGGCGAGTTCGGACAGCGCGCCGGGAACGTCATCGTCTCCGGGCTGGTGGCCGTGCAGCTCGGCGAACGCGACGAGGCCGGCCAGGTCTGGCAGGCGGTCGTCGCCGCGCCAGACCTCGGCGGTGGTGTTGACCAGTTCGGTCGCGATCCCGGCCGCCCAGACGTAATCCTCCAACGCCACTTGCATCCTCTACAACCCTCTCGCTACCTTCGGTTAACAGCCACTTTAGCCCTTACATGTGCGAAGCCGGTGCGATCTGTCCTGGCTACATGGGCGGAGTGGTGACTGCCGCCAACACCCCCTGCTTCGTCCAGGAGACCCCGCCCATGTCAGAGCTGGAGATCGATGCCATCGTGTTCGACGTGCTCGGCACGCTAGTCGACGAACCCGCCGGTATCCGCGCCGGCATTCGTGCACTCGATCCGTCGCTCGACGATCCCAGAATCGAGCAGCTTTCGTTGCTGTGGCAGCAGCACATCGCCCGCGAACAGCGTCGTATCCTCGACGGCGGCAGGCCCTACCTCACCAGCGACGTCCTCGACCGTGAAGTCGCCCGGCTCGTCGCCGACGCCGCCGGAATCGACGACCCGACCGCCGTAGCGGCGCTGGCTCTGTCAGGTCGCCGGCTCCCGCCCTGGCCCGACACCGTGGCAGGGCTCGCCCGACTCGCCGAACGGTCCCGCTGATCGGACTCTCCAACGCGAGCCGGACAGCGCTGCTGGGACTCAACGCCCACGCCGGACTGCGCTGGCACCAGGCCCTGTCAGCCGAAGACGCCCGAACCTACAAGCCGGACCCAGCGGTCTACCGGCTGGCCGTCACCGCCTCCCGACGACCGGCGGAGCGGCTGCTGATGGTCGCCACCCACGCCTGGGATCTGCGCGCAGCGCAGGGCCTCGGCCTGCGCACCGCCTACGTCACCCGCCCCGTCGGCGACCCGCCCACCTCCTCGGACCGGTTCGACCTTCACGCCGACGACCTGGCCGACCTGGCCGACCAACTCGACAGGGCCTAAACGGTCTGATGGCTGCAAACGGCGTCTCATCAGGAGTGTCCTGCCTTGCGCCGCCCTGCGTCCGCACCCTCGACAAAGGGATCAGTGGCTTCGCGATCTCCCACAGCCCGTCCGGAACAATTCCCCTGTCGCTGTGCCGCCCTCCAGCGGCCTTGCGGAGGGCCCGACTCGCCGAGCTGCTGGTCGGGCAGACCTGGGTGGTCAATATCGGCACCGCCCGAGCACGCGGGCCTCGGCAAGAGGCTCGTGATCGTGAGTCACTCCAGAGCACTTTTCGATGGTGCTCGAAAGGATGGCTGGTCTCCACGGGCGGTGCCTACGGTGTGACGCGAAGAGGTCGATCACGGCAAGTCGCATCGGTCGACCGGGTGGCAGGTTCCCGCGGGCGTCTGCTCGAAATGGCGTCACAGCGGGGCCTCAGACAGGGAGATTTCTGGATGCAGTCGCTCAAGAAGCACGTGATCCGCACAGTTGTGGCTCTCGCCCTTGGGACCGGCGCGCTCATCGGCGGCTCCGGCACGGCTTCAGCTGCCTACCTGAGCTACAAGTGCGATGACGGGCGGGCCTGCGTTTACGACACTGTCGGGCAGGTCTGGAACATGGAACACTGTGGAAACAACCCTATTTACGGTCGTTTCAACTATGCCATGGCCCACGGCAACACCTTCAGGGTTTGGTATGTGAACCGCACGTGGGATCTCGTCCCGGCATGGAGTCAGCGGACCCTGGACGGCGGCAATCGCGTCGAGCGAGTGGAAGTGTATTGCTGAGCGCTGACGACAGCAGCAGCCCCTTTCCAGTTTTGAAGGAAGGGGGCTGCCCGCTTGGCCGGCCTCTCTCCTCAGCTTGTGCACGTCAGCGGTTGGATCCCGTCCATCGGAGTTCTCGAGAACGTACGTCCTGACTGCGGCCGGTGGCCTGCCTCGCCCCACGGGTGCTCACGCCGGATGTCCGCGACCGAGACATTGGCGATGCCCAGCCGTGCGGCCGGCCCGGATCGCGGTCGGCCTGGTCACGTCCCTCTGGTACGTGGCCTGATTGATCGTTGTCAGGCTTCCGTCCAGATCTGAGACTGCTGTAGCAGCAGTGCCGGGCAGGACGGGGCTCACGGTGAAACGCATTCACTTCACGGCGGAGGACCTGACGCGGATCCGGCTGTCCGGGACGATCGGCGTGGCGGGGGAGACCTTCGACAGCGTGAAGCTGCTGAAGGACCGCGACGTCGGTCTCGCCTTCCGCCGCTGGCACGTGTCGGTGCGGGGGCGGCTGGGCGAACAGGCCGGCCCGCTCGGCGCGTTGATGCCCTCACGTGGGTCGCTGGTCGACATGGCGAGCTTGACGGGAGATACGCCGTCCATCGACGAAGCGGTGGACAACCTCTTGACGGCCTCACGGTCCTTGATGCGCCTCGAACTGGAGAACATCGACTTTCATCCCGCGCATCGCTCCTGGGCTCGCAAGCTGGTCGACGGAGACAGGGAGGCCAGGCTGCAGGTCGCCGCGGCTCTGCGAGCTTGCCATCACGTGACGGTCGCTCCCTATTGGACCAGGGTGCGTTCCCGTCTGAGCGAGGTCCGGGCAGCATATGGGGCCACGATGGCCGACGGGGGAGTCGAGAAACTCCTCACCACACTGGGCGCGTCGGTCCGCTGGCAGCCACCCGTGCTCGAAGTGGTCCACGCACGTGACGCGGACATCCACCTGAACGGACGCGGTCTCGTCATCGCGCCGACGATGTTCTCCACTCAGCAGGTTGAAGTGTTGCAGGCGCCCCTGGATCCGGCCCGGGCACCCGTGCTCGCCATCCCCGTCGTCAGCGACGCCCTGCTCGACACAGCCCTGTGGGGGGACGCCGGCGAGCCTGCCGTCCCGCCGGTCAACGACCTGCTGGGACGTACCAGGGCCGCGGTGCTGAGGGCGACCGCCGACGGGCGCGGGTGCAGCACGACTCAGTTGGCGCGCAGGCTGAACCTCGCACCGGCGACCGCGAGCCACCACACCACCGTGCTGCGCAACGCCCGCCTGATCACCACCCGACGCGAGGGCAAGGTGGTCATGCACAGCATCACGGGGCTGGGCCTCGCCGTGTTGGAACAAAAACTTCCCTTCGCCTGACGAGCGGCATGGGCAAGAGCCCACAACGTGCCGCCGACAGGCAGGAGCCCGGTAGACGGGGACGGCAGCCGCCGGATGTGAACAGCGCGCCGATGTGCGCCGGACCCGACTCGAGGTGCGAGGTCGTCGCGAGGGCGGTTTCCGCACGGGCGGCCTGCCGCGCGTCAGAAGGACGCGTGCACGGCACGTCGATGACGTCCAGCGCATGCCCCTTCGGGGTTCGATCGGTGCGGAGGAGGATCAAGGCTCGCGGCGGAGTGCCCCGAAGCTCTCCAACTGTTGCAACAGGGCACGGGCCGCCTCGCGTTGGATGCCTGGCGAGAGGGCTTCCAGTAGAACAGCCACCGTCACCGGCCTCGTGGCGGCCAGTGCCCGGCTCAGCCGGCGCACGTCGCGGTGCTTCAGTGGCGTACGTGTGTGGTGACCGTTGGCCGCGCAGAGGGTGCCGCCGTCGCCTTCCGTGCCCCAGAAGATGTGAGCACGGGGGTCGGCGCGAAGGAGTTCGACATCGCCGAGGGGACGTGGTGCGGCGGCTGCGGGCACGGGTTCGAACCCCCCGGCCGTCCAGCGGCGCAGAGAGACGGCGGTCACGCGGCGGGCTGCCCGGTCCGGTCGGGCGAAGGCATGCAGACTTTCCACCGGGGCGGTGAGTCCTTCGGGGAGCGTAGGTGAGAGGAGGCCGTTGGCGCCGGGACCCGGCGCGGTGACGGGAACGTCATGGAGGGGGAGCAGGTTGTCCAGGCTGCTGCGGCCGGTGAGCCGGTTCGGGTCGTGGTCGGCGAGCAGTGCCTCCAGCTCGTAGCCGACATGGTGCTCTTCCCGGGGCACGCCTACGTTGACACTCGTCGCGGGAGCCGCAGTGCCGCTCTCGCCGACGTGGTAGTAGTCGGCCGGCCAATACAGCAGGTCGCCGGGGCCGACGTCGGCGGTGAACGACTCTCCGCAGTAGTCGGCGTAGTCGACCTTGGTGGAGACGGGCTCGTCCCACGGCTTGCTCGGCCAGAACCGCATGCGTTTACGGCCGCGCAGACCGAACATGAACGTGGCGAAACGGTCCTTGTGCACGCCGACAGGGCTGTGCTCGTAGGTGCCGTGGAACAAAGTGGTGATGGCACCCGTCAAAGGCAGGCCGACGACGTCCCACAGGCCGGCGAAGAAGGCTCGCTCGCGCGACCATAGAGCGGCATCGAAAGTGTGGAAGCTATTGACCACGAGGGCGTGCCGACGTCCGTCGAGGCGGGCGGCGAGACGGGTGTCGTACGCGTCGAAGGAGCCGTCCTCGGCGGCGGGCAGCAGATCGTCCGAGACGTCCCGCTGGACCCGGTCGACCATGAACTGCACATGGGACGGCATACGCCCGTCCAGGCGCGCGGACCGGCTGCCGTGGACGGCAGCACGAAACACCTCACCTGCTGCGAACGGGGCGGGGGACCGTGACAGGGAACGGAACAGCACGGGAGACCGGTCCCAATGCCGTTCCACGAACGTGCTCCAGCAGAACTCCGTCTCCACTGCCACAGACCCGCTCACGCTGTGTTCTCCTGTCCGTCCACGTCCACGTCCACGTCCACGCCGCGCAGCGTGTACAGCTTCTCCAGCAGCGCCAGGACCAATGCTTCACCGTCCGGTCCGGCTACGGCGCACAGTTGCCGGACGGTGGGGAAGTCGCCCTGACGCAGCCGGTTCAGTACGCGCTCGCCCAGCGTGCCGCGCAGGCGGAAGGCATGACCATCGATCGCCCACAGCCACGTCTTACCGTCGTCGAGGGGCATGCGCATCACGGTGGAGGCCGGCCGCAAGCGGTCGTTCGGCGAGAGACGGGCGGGGGGCCGCGGGCCAGGGGCCGGTTCGAGTGCGGCGGCGCTGACCCTTTGTGCCCAGACGGCGCTGAGAGCATGGTTGAGGTGGGGCGTTGCGGTCATCTCACGCAACAACTCTGCTGTCTGCCCCAGTTCGGGTATGTCGGGTGGCGATGGCACTTCGCCGGCAGGGAACGGTAGGTACGGGACGCGGGACCGACCGCGCTGCCTGTCCATCAGTGCGGCCACGAGGTCCTTGGCCCCCGCGTTCAGCAGTCGGGGGTCGCGAGGTACCAGGAGGCGCATGGCCAAGGTCCGCGATGCGAAGCGCATGCGGTGTGGCCGGCCTGCCGGCCAGTGCAGCAGGTCGCCGGCCCCGGCGGTGAGGGTGGGCCCGGCCGTTGCGTCCCGAGGGGCGGCGGTCACGGTGCCGTGCAGGACCCAGGTCAGCGTGGAGTGCCGTGGCTCGTGTGCGGGGCCGTCGCACTCCGTGATCCGCTCGCCGAGGACGAGTTCCGTGACGACGGGCAGGACGGGGTACCCGGCCCGATCCCACAAGGGTGCGACGAGAGAGCGCACTTGTGCCCAAAGGGTGTGGTCGAGTATCAGCGGTTGCTCCACCACGAGCAGCCGGCCGCGTCCCCCCATCTGATGGTCGAGCCGCTCGCCGTACCGCTGCGCGGTGATGTCCTGCGGGCCGGGCAGCAGGTCTCCCGGTGCCCGGATCCGGCCACCGTCGACGAGGAATCGGACGTCCGGCAGGGCCTGGAACCGGGTCCCGGCGCGGAAGGGCCGCGCGGCCTCGACCATCGTCGCGTAGGCGCGGTCGGCGTCGACGGCGCCCAGGCCGCCCGGCGCGGGTACGACCTCGGGCTTCCGCTCCCAGTGGCGAGCGGTGAACAGATCCCACCGGGACTCGCTCAGGTGCTCTGCTGCTGGTACCGGCTGCGCAAGCGGCCGGCGTACCGGGCGAGCGGTTCCATCCTCAGACTGCGTCGGCGTTCGTCCACCCGGTCGGGTTGCTCGATGGGACACGGCTCCAGATTTCCTTCCTGCAAACGGAACTTGGTCCCGTACAGCTGCGGCCGGCCTTCCCGGATGCGCAGCGCGTCGGTCACGTAGGCCACCTGCCGCCAGGGCAGATCGCCGTTGCGGGCAGCCTCCTCGATGAGTCGGAGGCACTCGTGCTGGAAGTCCAGTGGTCCTTCGGCGTGCTGGACGAGCCGACAGGCTGCAGCCGCCGCGGCCGGGCCGACAAGCGTCCGCCCGGGCCAGCCATGCCGTTGCACGACGTCCTCCAGCCAGCGGGCGGCCACACCTGTCAGGATCCGCAGCCTGTCCCCGGTCTCCTTGTCGCCGAAGCCGGAGGCTGCCCAGCGGGTACGCAGTGCCGCGTCCACCCGATCGATCGTCAGAAGACGGCGTCGTACGTCGAGGGCGAGGGCGGGGCGGGTCAGCGGCTCGGTGCGGATCCTGACATTGCCCCGATCCCAGGTGTAGATGACCCGGCGTCGGGCCTGCGGCCAGTCGAATCCGACCTCTCCGGTGTGTCGATCGGAGAGCAGGACACGTACCCCGTCTGCGTGGAGGGCGTACGGCTCCACCCGTTCGTACACGTAATGCACCGCATCCCGCAGCGCCACACCCAGCCCGGCCAGGTCGCGGCCCCGGCCGTCGCCTACGGCGCTGGACGGCGGCCACTGCGCGGACCAGTGCACCGGCAGGGGAGTGTGCGGCGGGCCCACGCGCATCAGTGAGCCGCCGCGGACGGAGCGGAAGAAGTAGGGGACGTCCATAGCGTCCAGTTGAACGGCCTCGTCCGGGCCGAAGACGGCGTCGTGAGGGGTCATGGCTTGTGCGGCCTTGGCTCGAGCGGCAGGAAAGAAAGGCAACGCGGCAGCGGATCGGGTCCCGGTCGGGTCGCCGGATCTTGGCGTTGCGCCCTGTACGGCATCGGGTTGCGCGCCGGTGCCCGCTCCCGTGCCGGTGAGCCGGTCGGCGAGGACCTCGGTGTACGCCGATGTCGGTTTGAGCAGGACGCGGACGTACCTGTCCTGCCCGGCGCGTGCCAGAAAGCCACGGATCGCGTCATGGTGGCGGCACATGAGTGTCCAGGCGTCGAACATGCCTCGCAGGAAGACGGCGAGGTAGGGCCCGTATCCGGTGCGGCCCTGAGTGTCGGCGACCACCGTGCGGGTCTGGAGGCGCGCACAGGGCCGCCTCCGCCTGACCAGTCGCAGGCCACCGCCGGCGGTGTCGGTGAAGTGAGCGACGGGACCGTCCACGGTGCACCAGCGGGCCTGGTCCTCAAGCCCCGGGTGATGATGGTCCCCGGCTTCGGCGATCAGCCCGGTGTCGTAGAGACGTTGCAGCGGCGCGAGGAAGATCTCCAGGTCGACGGGGTAGTACAAGGGATCCTGCTGTCCGGGCCGAGTTCCGCACAGGACATTGCCTTCGCCCAGGTCGACGATGCCGAACCGGAAGGCCGCCGCGGCAAGAGAGCCTGCTCGATGCCAGAATCGTTCCGCCCCTCGGCGGTCGAGCCTGGTCCCAGTGAGCCGCGCTCCGGGTGCCGAGCGGATCACCCCCCACTGCGAAGGCGGCTCGATCCACTCCTGCCAGGTGTACTCGAGCCGATCGGGGCCGGTCCCCGCCGTGCAGCGCACAACGGGGAGGACGACCGGTCCTGTCACCGGCGGCAGCGAATTGAGGAAGGCGAAGACAGAGTCGTCGGGGGCGAGGAAGAGCAGTTCACCGCCTGGTGGGCGGGGTTTGTAAGCGACCGTGCCGCCGCCGCGCATGCTCACGCGCAGGACCCTGCGGCGCCCGTTGTGCGTCTCCCCGCTCTGCGCCTCGATGACCGTCACGGGCGTTCGCAGCGATGGCTGATCGAACCAGGGGCTGGTGACGTCCCGGGCGAGACGCTGCAGGAACTCGTCGAGGAAGGTCGTCCAGCGGACGTGCTGCTCGTCCGCCGCATAGAGCGCGCCCGCGGCGCAGGCGGTGAAGGCCTCGGCCACGAGCGGACCGAAGAGATCGCCGTCGGTCACGTCGAGCAGACCGGGGGCGAGCAGGTCGCCGTACCGCATCGTGGCCCGGTGACACCAGGTGTCGAGGGCGTCGAGCAGCCGGGTGAGCGGGGCGAAGCGGGGGGAGGCGAGAGCCGCCGCCAGGACGGCGGCATCGTCGTCTCCCGTCAAGAAGCGCTCGTGCATGAGGAGACCGTCGTCGGTGGGTCGCATCACCGTGGGGAACAAGCGGCCGGCGCTGCCCGTCCGTACCGCCTCCACCACCTTTCCGGCGGCGAACGAGCCATGCGGACGTGTGCACGGCGAATCAGTCGGCGGAGTCATGTCCCACAGCACCTCGATCATGGTGTCGTGCCTCCCATGCGTGGTGCCGCCCGCATGTCGTCGAGCGGCACCACGTGCTCTCCAGTGGGCGTGGCGGCTGTGACCAGGGTCAGACGCAGTACCAGCCGATACACGTGCTGGCCGCAGCGCCGGTACGGTCCGGGATCTGCTGCTCCAGTTCGCCGATGACGAGGTCGAGTTCGTCCTCGGCGGACGGCCGGCTCTCGGGACGAATCTGAGTGTCGTGGGCGGGTGAGTGAGTCATGACGATTCCTCCAGGGTTGACGGGTGCCACATGAGTTCGCGCATCGGATGCACGGGTGAGGTCGGCCGATCGAGGCCGAGACGGGATCGAGCTGAAGACCGCCCGGCGATGCAATGTGGGCTCAGGGAGCTTCAGCCGGCTTCTTGAGAAAGGTGACGTGTTCGTGTCTCGGCGGGCAGCGCTCTTACACGAAGACGGCCCTGATGTCGCCGCCGAAGTAGCCGCTGCCGGCCCAGGCCCATGAAATGTTGGGGGCGCTGACGATGTTTCCGCCGATCGTGGTGCAGCCGCCCGCGCTGCACGCTGTGCCGACGACGTAGTAGCGGCCGGTGGTGCAACCGACCCCGACGCGCTTGCCGTCCTCGCTCCGGTAGGTGCTGCATCTGGCATCGGCCTGGTCCGAGTGGGCCGCGGCCGGAGTCGCCAGACCGATGGTGACCGCGGAGGCGGCGGCACACAGAGTTGCCACGAGACGAGCCCGGGTCTTCATGTCGATTTCTCCCTTCCAGAGGATTGCCTCCAGGCCAAGTCGGCACGCTGCTGAAGGGCATGCGCCTGTGCGCTGCCGAGTCCCGGTTCCTTCGCCTGTGCGCCGAAGTCGGTTCGGGCGGGACCACTCGCGGCGGTCGTTGTCCCCGTCGTGGTGGCGAGTGTGCAGAGTCCCACCACAACGGCCGTGATCACACGGCGTGCTCCCCCGTTCCGCATGGCCATCACGCAATTTCCTCCATCGAGTGCACAGCGGTTGGTCGATCCGCTGTCCACGACATACTTCGCGTGAAGACAGGTTCGCCGCCATGATTTCGATGCTCGTCGAATCCAAGAGCCGCCCTTTCGGCCGCCCGCCCAGGGGCTGCTGTGACCTGGCGAGAACCTCGGTGACCTGGTCCGATCGACCGGACGAGGTTCCTGCGGCGAGACGTTCCCTGAGTGGTCGTCGGCTTGAAAGCGTGTTCGTCGTGGGACACGCGGAGCACCACGACGTTCCGGTCGGTGCCGCTGAAGCGGGGGCATGGGGCTGTCAGGACCCTCGGTGGACGGGGGCCGTCCCGCCTGCTCCGTCCTGACGACGAGGACTTCGTCGTACCGGTGGCCCCCACCCGGCCGAGCTCGGGCAGCACACACTCGCTGGCCATCCGCACAGCACCCGGCTGTTCGACACCGCCGGCGATCAGTCGCCCACCGAGCCCCTCCTGTTCCTGGCGACCCCCACCGCCTACTTCGCCGGCGACGCCGATCTCCTCGGCTGCCCGGCCAGGTCGTCGCCCTCCTCGGCGACGACCTGTCTCACATCAGCACCCGCACAGCCCAGCGCTGCACCCACTGCCTTGAGCGTTCACCTCCGCACCCACACACCCACAGACCCGGGACGCCCGGGCGAGTCCATGCGGAGCAGCCGGACCCGGAATCCGCAGCCAGGGCGCGCGAATTCGACCGGCAGGTCTGTGCAGGCACCAGGACGGCTTCAATTCCCGGCGGGAGCGCGGGTGTCGGTGATGCCCCTTCGAACGGCCGCTGACCCTCCTTGGGCTCAACCGTCCAGCACTGTTCCAAGATCGTCAGACTCGTGTGAGCGCCCTGCGGCGTTGCCGGCGTGGGCGTTGGGCCCGCCGACATGACGACTCGCAGCGCCGGGCTTGTCAAGGAACGCCATGGTCAAGGTGCGTTGAAGGCAGTGGGGAAACGGGGGGCGAGCCAGGGTTTGCGGCCCCAGGCGAGCACAGCTCCGCGTGCCATGGCCTGCCACGGGCCCAGACGTCCCAGCGCGATGAGGAGGAAGGCGACCGGCTCGGTGAGGATGGTGCAGTCCGAACGCTCGGGCGGGTCGGGAAGCACTTCGACCGTACCGTCGGTGAACGTGACGCCGAATGCCGCGCCGCCCCGGACGCGCACGGTGTAACGGGCCGTCAGCGCGGAGGCGGCGGCGACGCGCGGCATCGCCGTCTTCAGGAACGGCAGGCACAACCCGACCCGCATCTCGTTGATCATGTGCGGCCGACGCAGCCCGCGGGCGAGATCGTAACCGTGGCCCAGCATGTGGGTCAGCAGGTACGAGGCGAGGATGTCCTGGTCCATCGGACCGAGCGGGGTCGAAAGCGTCCGGCCCGCGGTCCCGTCCGCCACGGCTCGGTCCACCGCGTGCAGGAATGCGTCGGCCTGC
Organism: Streptomyces sp. SAS_272; assembly: GCF_052543235.1. Taxonomy (NCBI): domain Bacteria; kingdom Bacillati; phylum Actinomycetota; class Actinomycetes; order Kitasatosporales; family Streptomycetaceae; genus Streptomyces; species Streptomyces sp. SAS_272. The sequence goes on from NZ_JBMNDR010000082.1 coordinate 23,090, forward strand.
TCCACGATCATCGCGGCCAGCGGTTTTGCCGTGCGCTCGGGGAACTCGATGAGACTCTGTGCATTGGCCGCCGCGAGACCGTGCGGGGTGCCGTCTCCGTAGAAGCGTTCCTGGCCGGACGCGACATCGGCCATCAGGCCGTTGGCCAGTGCCAGGTGGGCAGCCGTCTCGCCGACGGTCCACTCCAACCCCGGTACGGGAACGCTCATGTCCCTCGCGCCGTCCAGGAGCGCGGCGATGGCACTCGCGGTCTCCCGTATCGCCCGACCGAGTCCTTCCGGCAGGGAGTCCCTGGTCCTCGCCTGTGTTCCCCCGTCCACGCCGCTCATTTCCCCTCGTGTCTGCGTGATCACCTACTTGTATCGCGACACAAAACCAGACCCACCGGTCCGGGGCAAGGGCGCGGGAGCACGCATGTAGGGCGCGCTTCGAGAACCGGGACCATCAGGAGAACGGGCATACCGATGCTGTGCCCGGCGGTGAGCAGGGCGTGCGAGGCTGCGGCCTGTCGGACGGGAGGTTCGCCAGGCCACCGACGGCCCGGAACTGCCCGTGTGCGGCGGCTGGCGGCTGGCCGATGGCCCGTCGCCGAGAGCGGGCAGGGGCAGTGCCGGCTGTCCGACCCGCCTCCGGCATGCCTGTGACCACACTGGTCCGTCTCGCCGAACTCCGCTGGCGCATCGAGCACGATCGCCGGGTTGCAACAGGCCCTGCGTCTCGCCCACTTCGAGGGCCCGACCTGGAACGGCCGGCAGAGTCCGTCACCCTCGTCTCCGTCGCGCACGCCTCGGCGCGGAGGACTTCCGCACGACCTCACTGGAGCAGTTCGAAGTGAGGGTGGTAGGGAGAAGACGGGCAGACGTGGAGCTGGAGGTTGTTGCCGCCGGTGATGTCGATCAAGGTGAAGTCGCCGTCCCGGGCTCCGAGGGGCGGCGGGCCCGGAGTCGGCTGGTCCTCCTCGGCGATCCAGGTCGCGCTGCCGCCGTCCCATTCCGATGAGGCGATGGTGAGGAGCGGGACCGCCTCGGTGCCGCACTCCGGGCAGGTGCGGTCGACGGGGTCGGTGGGGCTCCAGCGGGTCCAGCCGCCGGTCTTCCAGCCGGGGGCGGTGCAGAGGTTGTTCAGGTAGAGCTCGCCCGGATCGTACGCGTACGCGTTGTACTGCGCGGGGTCGATCGTCTCCCAGCGGCTCCTGTCGTTCAGCTGGTCCCGAAGCTCCTTGTCCAGCTCCATGGGGTGGGGAAACTCGGTGACCTGCTCCGGTGCGAACAGGCACGGCTCCGGGAGGTACCAGCCGTCCTGGACGATCGGCGGCTCGGGCGGTGTGTCGAGGACGTCGGTGACGGTGGCGGAGGACCGCCAGAAGAGGGCGGTCTTCGGGTGGGCCGTCTCGTGGTCGAAGGGGCACCACAGGACTTGGAGCAGGTCCGCGTCGGGCGGGCAGGGGAAGGGCATGTCGCGGGCGTACAACTGGGCGACGGGCACGAGAGGGATCGGGCCGTCGAACCATGGCCGGCCCGCCCTGATCAGATCCAAGGCCTCCTGCTCCTCGGGGGTCTGCTCGGGTGCCTCGGGGTCGAGGTGGAGGCGCTCGGCCGCTGCAGCGAGGACGCGGCGATGGAGCCGGATGTCGTCCGGGGAGTTGATCCTGAGTGCAGCACGCCTGTCGTGCGGTTCCTCGCAGTACGGCCACGGCTCGTCTACGGGCCACAGGAGGGGCCCGCCGACGGAGCTGTCGTGCACGGTCGGCGATCCGGGGCGCGGGTGCAGCCGGGTCGCCGTCCGCGCCAGCGGGGCCAGTTGAGAAAAGAGCACGGTGACGTCGAACGGCCGCGGCGGGGTGGTAAATGTGGCGTTCATAGCGGTGATGCTGTCAGTAGCCGCTGACAACGGGTGTACCGTCCCGTCAGCTGACGACCAGACAGGTTTGCTGAGCAGCAGCAGGCAGCCCACGGGAAGCTTCGGCAATAAGGCGGGAGCAGTCCTTGTTCCGGTGGGTGCTGATTCCAGTGAGGCCGGCCTGGCGCATGAGCCCCTCGATCCGTTTTGAGCCCGACGCGAACTCCCTCGCGTTCAGAGCTGCATGGCTCCCGGGTGCTCCGTAGATGCCGTGGGAGTCCTGATGGATCTGCCGGATCCGTCCTGTCAGCTCGGGGTTCTGGCCGACCCGTTCGCAGGGTTCCTTCTGAGTCCGGCGCCAGCGGTCTGTAGGTGGGGGAGGGGATGCGCAGTTCCCGCAGGACGGGCTCGACCCCCGGGTGCGGGTGTTCGTCGAGGAGCGCGGTCGCCTGGGCCGGGCCGGGTCGAGCTGAGCGGCGGAAAAAGCCGAGGCGGTCCGCAGGAGCACCAGGGCCTGTTTCAAAAGCCCGCTTCGCTTCGAGTGAGCGGTCAGTCGGCAGCAAGCATGTCGGCAAGGCTCACGACGGGGCAGCCAAGCATGTCTGTCAGGGTGCGCTGTTGGCGCTTGGTCAAGGAGGCAACGAAGATCGCTGCGTCAGCATTGGCCTGGTCGCAGGCCTGAGCCACCTCGCGGGCCTTCCCGTGGCTCAGCAGGGTTCGCGCTGAGTAGGGCAGGCCCATCTTCTGGACCCCGCCGTCCGAGACGCCTCGTCGCTGCACGATCTGCGTGACGACCCGTGCGCCGCGCGCTGCAAGTTCTGTGGCCGCCGACGCCATGAGCGTTTCGAAGTCCTTCTGCCTCGCGGAGAAGTAGCCGACCAGGACCACGTCAGCGCCCACGGCCGTGAGTCGGAACGCCTGACGGTGGGCCGGCTCCGGAGGCACACGGCGAGCCGGTCGCCGGTCGCGTCTCCGGGACTGCTGCATGCGCCACAGGATAAACGCCCGACCACCTGCAGCGATACCTCATTTCTCGCTGATCGAGCCTGGCGGTCAAGGCCAGAGCCACTCGTCGATGGCGGCGATCGTGACGGTGGCCTCGTAGTGGACGGCGAGTTGGTCGTACCGCGTGGCCACGGCTCGGTGGTGTTTGAGGCGGTTGATCCCCGCACTCGACAGGGCTCGCCGTCGAACCGCGGGGCGTCGGGTGGAGGGACGGGCTGCTGCAGCGTGGCGCTCGCGGCAGTCGGCCTTGTCGAACTTCGGCGGACGGCCGCCGCGGGCGCCGAGTTTCTTGCGATTGCGGATCTGGTCGGACTTCTCGGGAATCGTGCAGGGGACCCCGCGTTCGCGCAGGTTGTCGCGGTTGGGCTCGGGAATCATAGGCCGGAGCCGGAAGTGCGGAGGCTTGTCTTGCTGGTCAGTCAGTCGTTGCGCGGGAGCTGTGTCTCGGCGGGGAACAGGATCGGGCTGAGCAGGTGGCGGGTGCGTTCCGGTGAGGGACCGTAGGTCATGCGGGCCGTGACCACCTCGCGCATCTCGCCGATCATCTCGGTGAGTTCGTCTCGGCTGAGCCAGAGTGCGTGCTGGCGGGTACGAGGACCGGAACCTCTACGACGTGGTCTCCGGTGAGCTTCGGCACGCATCGGACCTGCTCGATGTGCCGCTGATCGTGCTCACCGCCCTGGGGTACGACGCCGCACAGGCGCATCTGTGGCCGGAAGGAGTGCTGCGAGCGAGATCAACGACGCCAAGGCCACGCTGCACACGGCATTGGCCTCCTCGGTCCTGCACGGCGAGCACCGGGTCGTGGAGAATGCCGGCCACGGTTGGCTCCACGAGGAGCGCCAGGACGCCGTGTTCCAGGCGATCGCTGACCTCCTCGACAGAGGTCGATCACGTGGTTGAGCACCACGAGCATGAACAGAGCGGAGCTGTGCCGGCACATGTGCGGGATGCAGAACGGCGCCTTGGCCATTACCGGGCCCAGCACCTGCTGCCAACGATCACTCGCCGCACGGAAAAACGCTCCCCCACGACACCGGACGAGACGGCAGCCCCTGCTGGTTCAACCAGAACCACAACGGCTCCAACCCGTCTGGACCCTCGATGTAGAAGGTGAGCCTGCCGAGGAGCAGACCGCTGGGAGTGGTCCACGGCACGGTGATCGCGCCGACGATCGCCTCGGTCGTCTTGCGCACCCTGCGCTTTCGCCGCCGTCCGGTTCCCGCTCGCGAGATCGGGGTGGGCCGAAGGCCAGGAACGCGCAGTACTCGAGCTGCCGGACGTCCAAGCGGCGATTCCCACTCGCCGCAGGGCCGCCCGCTGCGCGTTGGTCAGCAATGCACAAGCGTTCGGCGGCGCGGCGCGGCTTTCATCGTGGACGTCGTGCGGCAAGGATGACGGGTCATGACGATCGTGTTCCGGGTCCCGGCCGGCGGTGCGGAGCGGGTGGGGTTCGCCTACTCGCCGACGATGGAGGCCGTGCTGAGTCTCCATGTGCTGGTGGAGCCCAAGCACCACCCCGTACAGCACGGCTGGGTGCGTGCGATGCACAGGCTGTCCCCGGCGCTGAAGCGGGAGATCGAGGCGTTCTCCTACGCGGTGCGCTCGTACTTCCCCGAGTTCCTCTTTCCGCAGCCGACCGGGGGACTGACGGACTTCGAAGACGAACTGGCCTGCCTGCGCCAGGCGGATCCGGACCTGGTCCGCTTGGAATTCGCCGTCCCCCTGCTCACGCCCTGGCCGAGCAGTGGCGAGGGGAGGGATGCGCATGCGCTGGACGAACCGGAGGTACGCCGCCTGTTGCGGGAGCGAGTCGCACGGGAAGGCGACGCAGCGATGGCCGCGATGCTCCTCGACGATCCCCGTGCGTTGCTCGAACGGTTCCTGAACATGCTGGAGTGCTACTGGCGGGAGGCGTTCGAGGAGGAGTGGGCACGGCTCGAACCCGAACTCGCCGCCGGCGTCAGCGAGGCCGGACACCAGATCGAGCGGCGCGGCCTGTACGGGATGCTCCGCGGCCTGTGGCCGGAGGTGCGCAGCGATCCGCAGGCCGAACGCTTCTGGCTGGAACGGCCGCACGACCACGAGGTTGCCATCGGCCCGGACGACACATTCGTTCTCGCCCCCAGCGCCTATGTGTGGCCGCACGTACGCGTCAACTGCGACGGTCCGTGGCCCCTCGGGCTCGTCTTCCCCGTCTCCTCGATCGTCCGGGAAGCCCGCCCGAGGATTCCGCCGACCAGGCTCGTCGGCACACTCCGCGCGCTCGCCGACGACACCCGGCTGCGCGCCCTGCGGCTGCTCGCCGAACGCCCGCGCAGCACACAGGAGTTGGCTCCGCTCGTCGGCGTCAGCGAGGCTGCCCTGTCCAAGCACCTGAGGGTGCTGGCGGACGCGGGCCTGCTCGAACGCCGCCGCGAGGGCTATTACGTCCTGTACCGGCTTGCGCCCGGACAGGTGGCGGGCCTGACCCCCAGCCTGGAAAGCTTCCTGCACGGCGACGACGAGGCGACTGATTAGCCATCTGCCTAATAACTGGATCAGACCCCTTACGGGATCCGACAGTGGCCGCATGTCACTGCTGAAGGACCGCAACTTTCTGCTTCTCTTCGCCGGCCAGGGCATCTCACGCTTCGGCGACGGCCTGTACACCGCCGCGACCGCCTGGCTGGCCTGGTCTCTGACGAAGGACCCCACCGCTGTCGCCCTGGTCAGCGTCTCCGCGTTCGCGCCCGCGTTCGTGGCCACCTTCGTCGTCGCCTCGTACGCCGACCGCCACGACCGCCGGAAGCTGATGATCGCCACCGACCTGGCCCGGGTCGCCGTGGTGGCCGTGGCTTCGGTGCTGCTCTCCTTCGACCTGCTGAACCTGCCCCTGCTCGTGGCGACCACGGCGCTCCTGGCGCTGATCGGCGCTCCGTTCGCCCCGGCCCGCAACGCCATCGTCACGCAGATCGTGCCGGACGACCGCCTCCAACAGGCCAACGGTCTGCTGCAAGTCGCCTTCCGCGCCGCCTTCTTCGTCGGCCCGCTCATGCTCGCACCCCTGCTGGCCTTCGGCTCGCTGCAGGCGGCGCTGGTGGTGAACGGACTCACCTTCCTGGGCTCTACGGCCGCCGTGGCCGCCATCCGCGTGAGCCGTCCCGCTCCGAGCGGCGGTCAGACGGGGCTGTGGTCCGATCTCAGCGCCGGGCTCAGGGCGGTGCGGGCCGCTCCCGATGTACTCGTGGTCATCGTGACCTTCGTGCTAGCCCTCGCCCTGACCAACGGGTTTCTGACCGTCGGGCTGGTCGCGATCGTGGGGCAGGGCGGCCAGTACGGCCTGCTGCTCGGCGTCGCCGGGGTCGCCGAAGTGGTGGGCGCCGTGCTCCTGGCCGGGCTGCGCATCCGCAGACTCGCAGTGGCCGCGGTGCTGGGGTGGGCCCTGCTCGGGATCTTCCGGGCTCTGCTGGGAACGGTCACCTCCCATGCTGTGGTGGCGGTTCTCCTGACCGCCACGGGGCTGGCTTCGGCCCTCACGGACATTCCCTTGATCGCACTGGTGCAGCAGCGCATACCGAGCCGACATCTGGCCAAGGCGCTTGGCCTGTGGGAGGCCGGGGTGGCAGGAGCCCTGGCGATCTCCCCCTTTGTGGCGTCGACCGCCATCAACCTCGCCGGAGTCGAGAACGCCTTCCTGCTTTCGGGAGCCGCCGTTGTCGTCCTGGCCGCGACCGCCACGCTCACCCTCGCGTGCGTCGGCGCACGGCAGCCCGGTCGGGAGGCCTTCGACACGGCTGACGGCCCGGGAAGCGCCGCGGCGCCGGAAGAGACAACGGTGATCACACAACCGGAGTGACCGCGCGGGTCGTCTCTGTGCGCAGGCCGGCTCATGACGTGTGCATGTGGACATGAGGCCGGAATTCGCTGCAGTCACCAAATTGACTCGCGAACCGACCGGAGGATCTGCACCAACCTCAGGGCCCCGGCGCATCCCTGACTCGGCCGTAGTCGGGGGTAGTTGAGGCGGGCATGGCCCACAGTAGGCGAACACGGCCCCGGGTGGATCATGTGGTTCTCTACGCTGCAAGATCCACGAAGGTGCCGTTTTTGTCCCTCCATCATCCCCATCGCCACTCCCACCTGGTCCGTACCCCGGCTCGAAGCCCTGCACGAGGGCATCGCGCGGGATCAAGTCCGCAGCTTGGTGGCGGAGTTCGCGCACATCACTCACCCTCGTGGTGCCGGCGGGGTGCGCTACCGGCTCGCTTCGCTGCTGGCCTTGGCGGTCTGTGCGATGACATCCGCGGGCCACGACTCCATCACCGCGGCTGCCGAGTGGTGCCTGCGGGCGACGTCCGGGAAACTGGCCGCCTCCGGCCTGCCCTACCATCCGCTCCTGGGCCGCCCCCGGGTGCCGAGCGAGAAGACCCTGCGGAGTGTGCTGGGGCGTCTGTTTCCGGCCGAGCTCAGCACGGCGGCCTTCGCCTGCCTGAAGCCGCTACTGCCCGACGAGCCGACCGTTCCCACACCGCTGACGCCCGATGGCGGGCGTGAGCGGGAACAGCGCCGGGCCCACCGGGCCGCCGCCGAACCGGCACGCCGACGGCGTCGGGCGATCGCGGTGGACGGCACGTGCTTGCGCGGCGCACGACGCCCTGACGGCAGCCGGATCTTCTTGCTGTAGCCGTTCGCCGTCCGCCACAGGGACGGCATCACCTTCTCCTCCCGCGAGATCGGTGCGAAGACCAACGAGATTCCCGAGTTCGCACCCCTGCTTGACCAGATCGACGACGCCGATCTCGCCGGAGCGGTCGTCACCGCCGACGCCCTCCACGCCCAGCGTGACCACGCTGCTTACCTGCGCAAACGCGGCGCGCACTTCCTCCTGACGAGCAAGAACAACCAGCGCGGTCAGGCCCGCCAGCCCCGCCGACTGCCCTGGAAGGGGATCCCCGTGATCCACCGCGTCCTCGCCCCCTACGGCATCACATGATTACCGAAAATCCGAGGCAAACGAGGGACCTGACTCTGCGGTATTCGGCGTGCTTGGCGAGCCTGCCCTCGAGATGCACTCGACCTGGCCGACAATCAGTGTTTGCTGCGGCTGCGTCAATCCGGTTGGCGCATTGCCCTAAGCGGAGTCTGTCCACGAAGGAGGAACCTTGCCGACCATTGTTATCCACCACAGCGTCGACGACACCAAGCACTGGCTCGCCTCGTCGAAGCGCGAAGAATTCTTCGGGACGCTCGGAGTCACGAACATCCGAACGTTCACCAACCCGCAGGACCCCACCCAGGTCGCGCTGACGATGGACGTACCGAACCTTGACGCCCTGATGGCCTCACTACAGGGCCCGGAGGCCGCAGCCGCGATGAAGCACGACGGCGTGCATCCCGACTCCATCGTCATGTACGTCGAGTCCTAGCTATAGCTAGGCCGCAGTCACGGCATCTTCGTGGATCTTGGAGCCTAGACACCTCCGTGATCCACAGGTGCCGTGGCCACCGGCTTCCGGGACCTTTCAGCAGCCTCAACTGCCCTCAACTGCGAACACGTCAGGCAAATGCCGGTGCCCTGGCGCCAACCTGGCGAATCGAAACGGACATCTCGTCCGCATCGGCGTGAACACTGGGCAGATGCCGCTCTTAGCGGTGGGAATTCCGATACGACGTTCGCTCGCCCAACTATCCGACGGGAACGCCGGAGAACCGTTCTCTTCAGAACATCGAGTTCGAGTTCGCACGCGCTTCCGGCATCTGCATCATCGCATCCCAGTGCTCCGCCAACCGGCCGTTCTCAACACGATAGATGTCGATAAACCGCCACTCGGCTCCTGCCATTTCATAGCGCGAATGGAGGATGACGACGTCGCCTTCGGCGATGATATGCTTGAATTCGATTTTTTGCTTTTTCACTCCTTGTGCGGAGAGGGTTCGCACAAGTTCCTTCACTCCCTCCGGGCCGTCGGCGATCGTTGGATTGTGCTGCTTGAAATCCTCGCTGAAGAATTCATCGATCGCGGCTACGTCCAAGTCGCCGAACGTGCGCTGGTACGCCTCGACGACGATTTCCTTATTGACCTGTTCTTCGCGCATGGGAAAACCTTTCATTCTCATTGCGATGAGTATCCCGAAATCGATCCATCCGGTTCGGGTCATGCGGCGCTCATGGTGGGCCGGTTGAGGTGTTTTCCTGTCCCAAGTCGATGGATCTTCGAACTGTCGACGAATGACTTGGCCTCGACGTTCACCGGTTATATGACATTTCCTCTCTCGTGGGACATGACGGTGAACTTCGACGAACATGCACGGTGTTCCGGTAACAGGCTCAGGCGGTGCCCCGGGACGCGTGCTCTTCCACAGGGCCGGAGGAGACGCGACGCGCTTCGGCGATCCGCTCGCCTTCGACGCGCAATAGGTCGACACTGTCCTGCTTCACCGTCGCGCATCTCGCTGAGGTGGACGGGTGTAGCGGCCGGCGATCCGTGGCCCGATCGGCGAGATCTCAAAATTCCCTGGCTGACAGGCATCATGTCGCCGAGCATCTCGCCCGCGACCCCGCCGCCGCGTCGGGCGCAGGAGAAGTGCTGGCTCCAGGTGGATGCCAGACGATGTCATCAGCAACATTCCCGCGAACGTGGCCTTTTGGCGGACAATGCACTCTAAGCGCTGCGCAACGTCGAGCGAATCGGTCGACCGCACCATCACTCCTGTCCCTTCAAGGCTCGCTCCCATGTGGCACCAATGGTCGCCAACATTGCTCAGTCACCTCAACGTAACCAACGGACCCTGTGACACAGGTCACCTGTTTGCTGTGGCGGCACCGTCAGGGATGAACGGGAACACTGCGGCCTCGTACAGCGCGATCCCCAATATGACCACGACGGCAGGTGCGTGCCCCTTTGTTCCGGCGGCTCTTCAGCTAGCCATAGCGCGGCAGAGGTAGAAGAAGAGTCCGGCTCCGCCCCCCGGCGCGGCTCTCCACCAGCAGCCCAGGAAATGGGCCAGGCGCCCTTTGCAGTCCGCCCAGCATGTCACCAGCATCACCAGTGTCGCGTTGGTCCGGGTGGCGGGCACAGTCGTCACGCCCGGCAATATGCACGCTCCGTTGAAGGCGGCGACCTGCCCCGGGGTCGGGTCTGTACGTAGCAGAGCCGGGAGCACGGTCGGCCTCATGATCGGGGCCCGTAGTCGCCCCCGACAGTGAATCCAGCCGGCGTTCCTTGCGTTCCCGCATGCGCATGGAGCATTCGCGGCCCGTGCGTCCTCACCGATGGTGGTTTCGGACGAATTTTTCGATGAAGCTTGCGCCAAACACGGCCGATTGCACAGGCGGCCGAATTCCCCCCGGTGGAGCCGCATTGTGATCTGATCACGCGCGAGCGCGCTGAACCGTTTCCCTATTCACCCTGGGCTGACCACTGCACTTGAACTGGTGATGTCGGCGGTGTCGCGGAGCCCGCGGGGCGCTGGTCGTTCGGGATCAAGAGGGTGTCTGCAGCCAGTGACGCGCGGCGGCCAGTGTCACTTCGATGTCGTCGCTCCATGAACAGACTTCCAGCCACGACAGGTAGCCGCCCTGGGTGAAGACCAGGACCTCACCTGGGCACTCGTCGGCTTCGGTGACGAGCTGCGCTTCAGCCGCCACGACCGTGCTGGGGCCGGTGGGTGCGGGTTCCACCTTGCTGGTGTCGAGTTCAAAGTAGGCGGTACCGCACCCGCATGTGCAGCGCGCTCGCACGCTGAGGTGCGGAACCTGCCTTCGGAGCGCGTCATGCACCGGGTTGTCCGGGTTCAGGACTGCCCCAAGCACGTCGGCTACGTCGGCAGGCAGGCTCTCATTCATCCCGTCACCGTATCTGACCGGCAACTTTGGACTCCGGCACGCTCGCCCTATCGCCGTCGGTCTGCCAGCGTGTTCACGCGCCAAGGCCAGGCCGGTGCCAGCGAGGCAGCCGTCGATGACCTCCGGTCGGTACTGCAGCAGCTTGAGCTTGCGCTTCACGGCGTCGGTGATCTGGCTGAGGTCAGCTGCGGCGAGATTGCCGATGTCGCGCTTGACCAGCGACCAGATGCCGTCTTGCGGGTTCAGGCCGGGTGCGTAGGTGGGCAGTTGGAAGACCGTGAGCCAGTCCGAATTTGCTTCGATGAACGCCCGTAGGGACTTCGTCAGGTGGAGGCGGACGTTGTCCCAGATCAGGACGATCGGGCCGCCGAGTTGGGTGCGGGCGCGGATCAGCAGGTCGCGGAAGTCGCGCCGGCCGAAGCCCTTGGTCTGGTTCTCGCGTCCGGTGTACTCGCGGACGGAGTAGAAGAGCCGGGACCGCTCGCCAGGCTTCTAGCAGGTCATGCCTGCCATCGACACCCGGCCGAGCCCCGGCCGCGCACGCGGACCACGGGGGTGCAGCCCCGACGGCCCCAGGACCTGGTTCGCGGCGGCGTCAGCGACTGACCGGCATCGTCCTCGAAGACGATCCATCCGTCGCAGGCCGCCGCGTTGCTCTTACCCGCGGCCAGACCTTCTGCTTCCACAGGTCCACCGCAGCATCGTCACGCTCGATCGCGCGACGGGCCGGTTGCTGCCACGACCAACCGTGCCGTTTCAGCAGCCGCCATGTCCCCTCGACTGTGTAGCTCACGTGGAACAGCCGGCCGATCAGCGTCTTCACACGGGCCAGGATGCACCGCTGGTCGGCCCGACCGCGGACCAAGGGGCCGCGCTCCAACTCCCGCTCCAGCTTGGCAACCTGCTTCTCACTGAGCCTCGGCCGCCCGGGTGAGCCCTTCGACAGGACTCCAGCCTCGCCGCGCTCGCGCCAATGGCTGCGCCACCGTTCCACCGACCGCTCGCTCACTCGCAGCGCGGCAGCGATCTCCCGGTTCTTCCTCCGCGCGCTCGAAGCGTTCCACGGCCTGAAGCCGGATCCGCTCCCGTGCGGGCCTCCCAGCGTCGGTCAACCCGTCGTCCTGCGCGTATCTCACGGTCCAGAGCTACCGGAGCTGAGCAGTCGCCGTCAGGCGAACGGCGCCGACATCACCCAACCAAGTTCAGCAGCTCGTCGGACTCGGCGTGACCGCGGTCGCCGTGACCCCTCACCGTGTACCTGGTCCCCACGCTGTGGGGCCACGTGGGTACTGCAGCTCATCGGCATCCAACTGACCGAGTCCCGACCCGCACAGGCGAGACGTATGAGGAGGCCCGCCGCAACGGCATGGCCGTAGGCCTCCGACGTCGGCCACGGCTGTCGTGCGCGTTCGCCCGCTAACGGGCGCAGGGGGAGTGAGCGGCCCCTTGCCCGGCAGCCGTGCCGGCGAGCGCGCCTGTCCGGCTACGGATAAAATGGGGGCGAGGTATCGCTCCGCGTTCGGGCTTCGGCGGACCCGCCTTTCTCTGGCCAAGCCTTTGGTACGTGAGTCCATGCCGGAGGGGTTGGGCTGACCCCTATGCCTGTCTCCCCGCAGTAAGTGCAGAACCCAGGTCGCGCGGAGATGCCGTCATCACACGGTCCGAAGAGGCTTCGCCATGGTCAACCCTCAGCAGACGCCTCGCACCTCCGCGATCCGTCTCATATTCGAGTACGAGGGCGATTCGGTGCGCCTCGTCTCCCAACAGCCGGTCGACACGGTCATCAACGGGTTGGACACCGGCTTCGAAACGAGCACGGGCGGCTTCGTGGTGGAAACGCGGGACGAGCATGGGCTGCGCCTTGCCCGTGTCCCCGCACGCGGGGCCTTCCGGGAGAGCGCCGAGGTCTTTCCACAGAACCACACGGAGCCGATCATTCGGGTGGACGTGGAGGCGCGCGGCGCGTTCACAGTGATCGTTCCGGCGGCGGCCGCGGCTACCCAGGTCGCCGTGGTCCACGTCGCGCCTTCCGGACGTGAGGCGTCGGCCCAAGGCACCGTAGGCCCACCTGCCGCGGCGATGCAGGACATCGACCTCGCCGCCTTTCCGCTTGAGCGATAGCAGACCGTGATGACCACTTCCGAGGGCACCGTCCAAGGCCGCACCCAGATACACGGAACAGCACCACGCAACCGGGCTTTCACCATCGTGCTGCTCGGCGACGGCTTCACCGCCGCTCAGCAGACCGCGTTCAACACCGCCTGCACCAGCTTCGTCACCGCTCTGACCACCACCGCGCCGTACGACAAGATCGGACGGGCGATCAACATCTGGCGGGTCAACGTCACATCGACGGATTCGGGCGCCGACGATCCGGCCGGCACCGGCGGCACAGGCATGACGGCCCGCACGTATTTCGACGCCACATTCGGTGCCAACGGCATCAGACGGCTGTTGGTCTGCAACAGCTTGACGGTACTCCAGACAGCCGCCGCTCAGGTCCCGGAGTTCACCGTTGCGATCGTCGTGGTCAACTCCACGGTCTACGGAGGGAGCGGGGGCTCCGTCGGCACGTACTCCCTCGCGGGAGGAGCGACCGAGATCGCCATCCACGAGCTTGGCCACACGGCGTACGGATTGGCCGACGAGTACGCGTACTACGCGGGCGGCAACGAGACCGGGCACGACTCTCACCCGGCCGGTGAACCGGCCGAGCCGAATGTCACGCGGGTGACCGACCGCTCCTCGTTGAAATGGGGCTGGGCGGTCGCCCCGACCACGGCTCTGCCCACGATGTCCAACCCGAACTGCGCGACGGTGGATTCGCGGCCGAGCACGGTTCCCGCCGGAACCGTGGGTTGCTTCGAGGGTGCGCACTACTACCATTGCCGGGCCTATCGGCCCGAATACAAGTGCAAGATGCAGGAGTTGGGAGTTCCGTTCTGCCAGGTCTGCCATCAGGTGATCCTGGCTCGGACGAAAGCGGCCAAGAACATCTGCGCTCTGACTCCGGGCCGGGATGCGGTGTATCGGTACGACGGCTCGGGATCCTCCTGGACCAGGATCGGCGGCCCTGCGGGGCAGATCTACGCCGGTGCGTGGGGGCTTGTGGCCACGAATCCGAGTTCGGGGGACCTGTACCGCTACCTTGGTGTTCCCGACAGTTGGCAGTACATCGGTAGCGCCGGTGCTTCGTTCGCGGTCGCTGGCGACACCGTCTACGGACTGACTCCGGGCCGGGATGCGGTGTATCGGTACGACGGCTCGGGATCCTCCTGGACCAAGATCGGCGGCCCTGCGGGGCAGATCTACGCCGGTGCGTGGGGGCTTGTGGCCACGAATCCGAGTTCGGGGGACCTGTACCGCTACCTTGGTGTTCCCGACAGTTGG
>NZ_JBMNDR010000082.1:37251-40991 GCF_052543235.1 Streptomyces sp. SAS_272
CCGGTGCTTCGTTCGCGGTCGCTGGCGACACCGTCTACGGACTGACTCCGGGCCGGGATGCGGTGTATCGGTACGACGGCTCGGGATCCTCCTGGACCAAGATCGGCGGCCCTGCAGGCCAGATCTACGCCGGGGACTGGGGGTACGGGCTCGTCGCCACGAGTCCCAGCGCCGGCGACTTGAAGGCCTACCTCGGCACTCCCGACTCCTGGAGATTCATCGGAACTGTCGGCGCTTCCTTTGCCGTCGCCACAGATACCGTCTACAAACTGACCCCGACCAGCAACGCCGTGTACCGCTACGTCGGCTCTGGCCTTACCTGGACCAAGGTGGGCGACGCTGCTCACTCCATCATCGCGGGCGACATATAGCGAAGCGCGATGTCTTCCTGTCAGAGCCGACCGTGACCGGATGAGCGCCAGCCGGTTCGATGAAGCCAACTGTGATGCATGCCTGCCGTCCCGCCAACCCGCTCCGGACCGGAGCTGGTCCGACCTCGTCGGCACCCGCCACTACGTCGTCGACCTTGTGAGAGGCCGTCGGCGCAGGGAACGTGAAGGCCACAGCGGCTTGCGGTGATCTTCATCGACGCGATCCAGGTGAAGATCCGGATTCTTTCGACGATCTTGAGAGCCGGACGGTTGAGCGGGCTGGACCCCCCTGTTCGCGATCAGGTACCGGGTGCGACGCGTGACGTGCTCCGGGTGTTCAAACGGGGCCGGTGGTGGCGATGAGGCAGCGGCCCCTCGATACGAGGGACTCCTCGACAGATGGTCGCGTACGCCAGGGGGTTTCTCTCACCTGTCAGGAATCACCCGTGCGGGACTGCGCCCTGTGCCATGGCACGAACGCATTTGTCAGCCCCGCCAGGGCCGGGCGCAGCTCCGGGTGGTGCCGCAGGATCACCGTAGCCATGGAGTTGTCGTCGATCCAGGCCATTCCGGCCTTGGAGTACACCTCTGGGGTGTAATACGCGGTGAAGAAGCGGTCACTGCTCAGGCGGACCGAAGCCATCAGGATGAAGATGCGGAACGCGGTGTTGCTGAAGGTGAACCCGGCCGGAAGCCTCTCGGCGTACATCCCGATCGTCAGGTCGACCTTCTCGATGTCGTTCCCGTACAGCCGCTTGATCTCCTTGGCCCACGTCGGATTGTCCGTCAGATCCTCGAAGTTCGCGGCAGGCTTCATCCGGAGAAGCCGTCGGAACTCGTTGTAGCGGGGGACGCCCAGTTCCCGGCTGCGCAGGATGTCGGTGGCGGCGAGGTCCTGCAGGTGCCCGTCGGGGCGCTGGTACTCCTGAAGAAACTTCGGGAAGTTGTGCAGGGTGACCAGACCAGGGTGGAGTGTGCCGAAGCTGTAGAGCAGATCGCCCATGTTCGTGGTCTCGAGAACCTTCAGCGCCTCGGGTCCGGAGATGTCGCGCAATGAGCAGCGGCGCAGGGTCTCGTCGTCGACGGCGGAGCGCAGGTCCCAATCGTCGCGGATCAACGGATGCATGCGGTAGATGGCCACGAACTCCTCGGTGAGGGCGAACGGGGCGCCGTAGTGATCCGTCTTCGCGCCGGGGATACCGCTGACGAGCTCGCTGTCGCTGATCCGGCCAAGAAGGTTGTGGATGCGTTCCCCGGCGAGGCCCCACCAGTTGGTTTGCAGGGCCTTGACGGTCGTGGGATGGCTGATCACGGCCGGCGTCCACTCCACGGTGTGGATTTTGGCGATGAGTGCGGAGTTGACGAGCCGCGCCCGTTGGAAGAGCTCCTCGTCGTCCCAGGACGGGTACGCGGCATGCAAGTGGTCGCAGATGGCGTTGTGCTCGCGGGCGAACAGGTTCTGCATGATCACCAGGCCCAGCCAGAAGCCGGGCACCTTCGACGGGTCGCGAGCGGGGTCGGGGAACGGGGTCTGCTCGTCGTCCCACAACCGCAGTCTGCCCAACTCACCGGTGCGCAGTTGGCGTTGCTCCGCGTCACTCGATCCGTAGATCTGCGAAGCGTCCCACCAGTGGGAGGAGACGTTGACGCGCGTGTCGGGCATGTCGGCGGCCGCCTGCGGATCCCGGGTCGGGTCCTCGGGTGTCCGCATGATCCGCATCGGACGCTCCGGCCAGGGATCGTCGTCCATGAGGGGCACCTCCCAGGGCCGGTCCCCAGGATTCGTACCGTGGCTGAACCAGTCGCGGATCATGAACTGCAGCCAGGTGGAGACGAGGGAGTTCACGGACTCGGCCGGGATCAACTCATGACGGGTGAGCAGGGCTCGGCTGACCTCGCGCGGGTTCGGCCGGGACAGGACGTCCTCACACGTGCCCGGCGCGATCTTGTCCAGCGGGATATTGCGGTTGAATCGGGTGCCCGCCATGCCCATCCGAGGCTCGTCGAGATCGTTGTAGCTGCCGTCGGCGCTCCTGTTGACCTTGTGTTTCTCGGACTTCGGCCCGGGATCGGGAAGGTTGACCGAGGGCAGGTGCGTGGTGTCGTGAAGGTTCTCCTGACGGAGCCTCAAGCGCAGTCCGAAGAGAACCGCCAGACCAGGAATCACAGCCAGCTTGTCCCAGCCGATACGCCGGTCGACATACTCGGCCAGGTCGCCGACGAATTTCCATGGAGGGGAGGCGGATGAGGATCGGGAGCGGCGGAAGAGGGAACGTAGTGAGCTCATCGGAGTCCTTTCGTGGCACCGCCGGTTTCAGCCGGAGGAGGAAACGAAACTTCCTGCGGAGCTGGGCAGGAGCGGGAATCCGTCCTCGGACGGACGTCAGTGCTCTGAAATACAGGTTTGATGCTTACGTGCGGCCCGGCTTGTTTATGAGCGCGATCGCGGACCGTGCACAGCGGGTGCTTCCATCCGACCGATGCGTGGGCAGCCGCGCCGTCGCACACGTTCGGCTGCGTCCGGATGGTCTACCACCTGGCCCTGGCCGCCCTCGCCGAGGCATGGGCGCGGCAGGAACTGGTCAACTTCAGTGTCACGTCGGACACCATGTGCTCCCGGCCGCTGCCCGAAGGCGCCGAGCGGGCGATCGTGGCCCGTCGACGAACGCGGCTGGCGAGAACACCACGACCGTCGGGGCCATCGCGGATGCGCGCTGGAGCGAGCTCCGCTCCATGCCGGAGTGAAGGTCCTCCTGGTGTGGACGGGAAGTGGGCGCCGCGGACCGCTTCCTCGCCTCCTCCAGGGTGGTGTTCCCTCGTGCCTCCGCACACCGCCGACGGCCGCCATCGCGCTCCGCGATAGCGGCGCGATGCGGCCGGATCCCGCCGCCGTCACCGGGTCGCGGTCCGGGTCGAGGCACCGGATGAGGAGGGTGGGCGCCTGCAAGCCGGCGATCCTGTTGCCGAGCCGGGCTTCGACTGGCAGGTGCCCGAGGCGATCGGCCGGAAGGCGCGTTGCTTGGCCACGGTGGCTCCTCGAGTCTCGGATTGCGATGACCATTGCGATGACCTCTGTCGCGATGGCGCACATGCGTCTCAACATCACATCTGGGTGCCCCTGGAACGCACACTAGGAGACGTTCCGATTGCCTGCATGTCGGAACAGCACCGTGACGCTGGGAGTGAAGTTCGGACGGACCGGCGCGGATTCGGACAGGCCGGCGCGGAGGAGAGGCGGGCGAACGCAGGGCGCGGCGTCTGGCCCACGTCAGTGATAGGCCAGTCCGTGCAGAATCGACAATTGTTGACTGCTTGAATATTCGCCGTTCGCGAGGTTCTTGAGACCAGGTCCCGCATCCGCTACGCGGA
>NZ_JBMNDR010000083.1:0-16569 GCF_052543235.1 Streptomyces sp. SAS_272
CCTGGTGCCGGCCCCCCCCCAGGGCCCCTCCACGCGTTCCACAGAGAGGTGCGATGACAGCAGACGACTCGTTCGGCCGTCTCGACGACGACTATCCCGCCTACACCATGGGCCGGGCCGCCGAGATGCTCGGCACCACCCAGGGCTTCCTCCGCGCCGTCGGCGAAGCCCGCCTCATCACCCCGCTGCGCTCCGCAGGCGGACACCGCCGCTACTCCCGCTACCAACTGCGCATCGCCGCCCGCGCCCGGGAGCTCGTCGACCAGGGCACCCCCATCGAGGCCGCCTGCCGCATCGTCGTCCTCGAAGACCAACTCGAAGAAGCACAGCGCATCAACGCCGAACACCGCCGCGCCGCCGAGGCGTCCGAACCACCCGCGGCCTGAGGCAGTGCGCGGTCATCGCCTCAAGCGCTCAACAGCGGCCGCCGTCCCTCGAACGCTGCGCTTCGGGTGGGTCAATATCTATGGCCGCGAGGTGAGGGTTTGACCCGTCACGCGGAAAGTGTTTTTGCCGTAATCATCAGGACGGCCCCATTTACCGCAGTCGGCCCGCCATCTCATGCTACTGTTGATCTCAGTTGCAGTTGTGGTTCCCAAAAACTTCAGACGCCATTCGTCGGCATCTACAGCCGTCGGCGGCGTTTTCGTATTGCCGGTCGTTTCCCGGACGGGGCATCATCGCGGCGACCCGGTATCCGTGCATCGCGGGTCCCGGCGTACTGCCCAAGAGGAGATATGACATGGCGTCAGGCACTGTGAAGTGGTTCAACGCAGCCAAGGGTTTCGGCTTCATCGAGCAGGACGGCGGGGGCGCCGACGTCTTCGCCCACTTCTCGAACATCGCCGCCCAGGGCTTCCGTGAGCTGATCGAGGGCCAGAAGGTCACCTTCGACATCGCGGCGGGCCAGAAGGGCCCGACGGCCGAGAACATCGTCCTCGCCTGACGCTGACGCGCACTTCGTAGCTGGGGCCCGCATCCCTCGGGGTGCGGGCCCCAGCTACGGATTTTTTCCCGCAGTGGTGCGACCTGCGGGAAGAGAAGCGTCCGCGGTCCCTCGTCCAGGGACGCGCGCCTCGTCCGAGGCGCAACCGGCAGCCCCCCGGGATTTCACGTCCATACGGCGTCAGAAATTCGTTCGGTGCAATCCGCACCAGATCCACTGCACTCCAGATTCTTTTCGCGTCCATTCGGTCCGTTCTTGTGATTCCCCGCGCTGCTTCCGCTGCGGGAATTCCTTGGTACGTGCCGTATCAAGGAAGGTTCTCAATGAACTCCGCACGCACCAATGACCGCTCTTCCCGCCGCAACCGCAGCGACGGGCCCGCTTTCGGCTCCGGCGCCGGTTCGAAGCGGGGCAGCCGTTTCGGATCATCCGCCCCGAGCCGTTCAGGGGGTCCGAGCCGTTCGGGCGGCTACGGCCGGCGGCCCGCAGCGGTGCAGGGCGAGTTCGCCCTGCCGAAGACGATCACTCCCGCACTGCCGGCGGTCGAGACGTTCGCCGACCTCGACATGCCGAAGCCGTTGCTGGCCGCGCTGACCGCGCAAGGCGTCAGCGTCCCGTTCCCCATCCAGGGCGCGACCCTGCCCAACACCCTCGCGGGCCGCGACGCCCTGGGCCGCGGGCGCACCGGATCCGGCAAGACCCTCGCCTTCGGCCTGGCCTTGCTGGCCCGCACCGCCGGACAACGCGCCGAGGCCCGCCAGCCGCTGGCCCTGGTCCTCGTCCCGACGCGTGAGCTGGCCCAGCAGGTGACCGACGCACTCACCCCCTACGCCCGCTCGGTGCAGCTGCGTCTTGCCACGGTCGTGGGCGGAATGTCGATCGGCAGGCAGGCCAACGCGCTGCGCAGCGGCGCCGAGGTCGTCGTCGCGACGCCGGGACGGCTCAAGGACCTCATCGACCGCGGGGAGTGCCGGCTGAACCAGGTCGCCATCACCGTCCTGGACGAGGCGGACCAGATGGCCGACATGGGCTTCATGCCCCAGGTCACCGCACTCTTGGACCAGGTCCGTCCCGAGGGCCAGCGGATGCTGTTCTCCGCCACCCTGGACCGCAACGTCGACCGCCTGGTCCGCCGCTACCTCACCGACCCGGTCGTCCACTCCGTCGACCCGTCCGCGGGTGCGGTCAGCACGATGGAGCACCACGTGCTGCACGTCCACGGCGCGGACAAGCACTGGACGACGACGCAGATCGCGGCGCGCGAAGGCCGGGTGATCATGTTCCTGGACACCAAGCACGCCGTCGACCGGCTGACGCAGGACCTGCTCAACAGCGGGGTGCGGGCCGCCGCCCTGCACGGCGGCAAGTCACAGCCGCAGCGCACCCGAACCCTGACCCAGTTCAAGACCGGGCACGTCAGCGTGCTCGTGGCCACGAACGTCGCCGCCCGCGGCATCCACGTCGACAACCTCGACCTGGTCGTCAACGTCGACCCGCCGACCGACCACAAGGACTACCTGCACCGCGGCGGCCGCACCGCGCGCGCCGGCGAGTCCGGCAGCGTCGTCACCCTGGTCACTCCCGACCAGCGCCGCGACATGACCCGTCTCATGACCGCCGCCGGCATCATGCCCCAGACCACCCAGGTCCGCGCCGGCGACGAGGCACTCAGCCAGATCACCGGCGCCCAGACGCCCTCCGGCATCCCCGTGACGATCACCGCGCCGGTCGCCGAGCGGCGTCAGCGCAGCACGTCGTCCTCACGCGGCCGCCGCAGCCCCGCCTCGGCCGCCCGGCGCAGGACCCGGCCGTCCTCGTCCGACGCGGCGGCGTAAGGACTTCATGTCCAGGTTCAGGAATCCGGCCCGCCTCTGCACGAGGCACGTGGTGACGGCGGTGCAGATGCATCCCCGCTCGACGGGCGCCGGCCCGGTGACCACGACGACCGAAGCCGAGCACGCGATGCGCCGCCGCCGCCTCGCCGCCCTGCCCGTGGTCGACGAACACGGCAACGCCCCGGGCGTTCTCGCCCTGGCCCCCTGAACCGTCTCGACCGCGGCAGAACCATCCCCTCGTTCTACTCCTGTGAGGCATCATGCGCTGTGTCATCGCCCGCTTCCCCTTCGACCTCACCAAGAGCGGCGTCCTGGAATCGATGAAGGGCGTCAAGCCCGAGGAAGTCTTCGGGCCGTCCGTGATCGTCGGCCGTCGCACCTACCCCGTCAAGCAGGTCGGGCAGGTCGTCACCCGCCAGGACCGCCGAGACTTCAGCGCCGAAGAAGTCCTGCGTGCCATGACCCAGCTCGGCTTCACCTGCCGCGACGACTCCCGAGCCGCGGCGCCCGCCCGCACGCTCAGCCCGTTGGAAGAGGCTTCCGCGATGCTCGGGGCCCCCGCAACCGTCTGACCGACCGGTGACGACGGCCGGCCCGGCCGCGGCCCCCGCCCGGCTTCGGCGGGACCCAGCCGGTCGGCCGGCGCGTCCCCGGATCGCTCCTGGGCGGCCCCCCGCGCACACCGGTGGGGCAGGTGATCACGGCGGCCCCAGGAGGGCTGGGCGGAGTCCGTGGCCAGACCCAGGCGCGGTCACCGCCAGGCATCACCTGGATCGGCGATACCGCCGTTCCTGCTGTACTTGCTAGCCTCACCCGGACGCGGGAGGAGCGCAGGGAGTGGCCATGCAGGAAGCCGAGGCCGTGGAGACCATCCAGCGCGAGATGACGGTCTTCGCGCGACGGGCGCGGGCCTCGGCGGGCCGGCTGCACCCCGAACTGTCGCTGGTGTCGTACACACTGCTCGGTCATCTCGAGGAGAGCGGCGGCTGCCGGGCGACCGACCTCGCCGCGCACTACGCGCTGGACAAGTCCACCGTCAGCCGCCAGGTCACCGCCCTGGAGCGGGCCGGCCTGATCGAACGGCGTCAGGACCCCGAGGACCACCGCGTCCACGTCCTCCATCTCACCGACGCCGGCCGCAGCATCCTCGCCCGGGTCACCGAGAGCCGCCGCACGGCCTTCCGCCGACGACTCGCCGAGTGGCCGGCGGAGGACCTGGAGCGGTTCGCGGAGTACCTGGAGCGGTACAACGCCTGGACCGCCCCCTGATCAGCGCGCCCCGGGGCGGCCCGGGGCGAGGCCGAACGCCCCCCGCGTGGGTTCGTGCGAACGGCTCGCCGTCGGCGCGCCGTCGTGAACGATGCGTGAAACCATGTACTCCAAACGGGGTAGAACCCCCATGGGGGCACTCGTCCGCGTGACGGCGAGGAGGTCGACATGCGAACCCGGGTGCGTGGCTGGCGCTGGCGGCACAATCCGCTGCGACGCCGTTCGGACGTCGTGGAGGCGTGGGCGACGCTCGTCGTCGCCGTGCTGCTGCTCGTCGCCGCGCCCCTGGCCGGAGCGCTGGCCGGCCAGTGGGCCCACGACGACGCTCGAACGGTCGCGGCCCGGCAGCAGGCCGACCGCCACCGGGTGCGGGCCGAGGTCGTCGGCCGCATGCCGCAGGCGCTGCCGTCGGCGGAGGGCGGCCGGCAGCAGACGGTCCGGGCGACCGTGCGCTGGACGCCGCCGGGCGAGCCGGCCCGCACGGCCGCCGCCCGGGTGCCGGCGGGCACGCGCCAGGGGCAGACGGTGGACGTGTGGTTCGATGCGCGCGGTCACAACGTCGCGCCGCCTCCGAACAGCACGATGGTGTGGCAGCAGACGCTCACCATGGGCGTGTGCGTGGCCGGGGGCGCGGCCGCCACGGTGCTCCTCGGGCACGCCGTGGTCCGCCGGCTGGCGATGCGCCGCCGGCTGGGCGAATGGGAGCGGGAATGGGCGCTCACGGAACCTCAGTGGAGCCGGCGCAGGCCCGCCTGAGGCTCCCGGCCGGGGGCTGGCGAGCCTTCCCGCCGTCCCCGTACGGTGTGATCATTCGTACGGGCACTTAACAAAAGGCGGTCCTTCATGCCCCTGTTCGACCTGTCGCTCGAAGAGCTACGCACGTACCGCAGCGCCTCCACCGAGCCGGAGGATTTCGACGCGTTCTGGTCCAAGACCCTCCAGGAAGCCCGCGAACACGACCTGGACGCCCGATTCGAGCCGGTCGACACGGGCCTGGCCACGGTGCAGGTGTACGACGTCACGTTCGCGGGGTTCGGCGGTCACCCGGTCAGGGGCTGGCTGACGCTGCCCACCGAGACGACGCAACCGCTGCCGCTGGTCGTGGAGTTCGTCGGCTACGGCGGCGGGCGCGGCCTGCCGCACGAGCACCTGCTGTGGGCGTCGACGGGCCGCGCGCACTTCGTCATGGACACCCGCGGCCAGGGCAGCGCCTGGGGCGGCGGGGGCGGCACGGCGGACCCGGTGGGCGGCGGGCCCTCGTACCCCGGATTCATGACCCGGGGCATCGACGACCCGGAGAACTACTACTACCGCCGGGTGTTCACGGACGCGGTGCGCGCGATCGAGGCGGCCCGCTCGCACCCGCTGACCGACGCCTCGCGGACCGTGGCGGTCGGCGGGAGCCAGGGCGGCGGCATCACGATTGCCGTGGGCGGTCTGGTGCCCGACCTGGTGGGCGTCGCGCCGGACGTGCCGTTCCTCTGCGACTTCCCGCGGGCCGCCACGCTGACGGACCGTCACCCCTATCGCGAGATCGGCCTGTTCCTCAAGACGCACCGCGGCCGCACGCAGGACGCGCTGCGCACCCTGTCGTACTTCGACGGCGTGCACTTCGCCGCCCGCGGCGCGGCGCCCGCGCTGTTCTCGGCGGCTCTCGAGGACCAGACCTGCCCTCCCTCGACGGTGTTCGCCGCCTTCAACGCGTGGGCGCACGACGACAAGGCGATCGAGGTGTACGACTTCAACGACCACGAGGGCGGCGGCCCCTTCCAGCAAGCGGCCAAACTGCGCTGGCTGCGCACATACGCCTGAGCCTGCGGAGCCGGGCCCTGAACTGCCCGCCCGGGCCACCCGGGCAGGGCGGGCCGGGCGGGCAGGCGCGGACCCGGACCCGGCCGGGTCACGGGCGTCGATTCCTCCGGAGATCCGCTGCCGCCCGCTTCCCTCCAGTCCGACCAGTCGGTATGTTCGGTGGGTCCGGGCCGCACCGTCGCGGTCCGGGGTTCCGGCGGACCACGGAGGACCCATGTCCGAGCACGTGCCACAGGTTCACGGCCACTGCGATCCGCGGTTCGCCGCGCTGCGCACCGCCTTCGAGGAGAACTTCAGCGACCGCGGCGAACTGGGCGCCGCGGTCAGCGTCACGGTCGACGGGGTGACGGTGGCCGACCTGTGGGGCGGCTGGGCCGACGCCGCCCGCACCCGCGCCTGGGAACGGGACACCCTGGTCAACGTCTGGTCCACTTCGAAGGGGCCGACGGCGCTGTGCGCGCACATCCTCGCCGACCGGGGTCTCCTCGACTTCGACGCGCCGGTGGCCGCCTACTGGCCGGAGTTCGCCGCGGCGGGCAAGGAGCGGGTCCTGGTGCGACATCTGCTGTCCCACCGCGCGGGCCTCTCGGGGCTGCGCGAACCGCACTCGCTCGACCAGCTCTACGACTGGGAGCTCACCACCGGGCGCCTCGCGGCCATGGAGCCGTGGTGGGAGCCGGGCACCCGGTCCGGCTATCACGCGCTGACCTACGGATTCCTGGTCGGAGAAGTCGTACGGCGGGTGTCGGGGCTGCTGCCGGGGGCCTTCCTGGAACGGGAGGTGACCGGCCCCCTGGGCGTCGACTTCACGATCGGCCTGCCCGAGAAGGAGTCCGCCCGGGCCGCCGAACTGGTGCATCCGGTGGCCGCCTCGTCCAGTGAACAGGCGGCCGTCTTCAGCCAGTTGTCGCCCGCGGCCATCGCCGCGCTGACCAACCCGCTCGCGGGCGCGGCCGAGGCCAACTCGGCTGCGTGGCGGGCTGCCGAGATCCCGGCCGCGAACGGCCACGGCACCGCCCGGGCGGTCGCCGCGCTCTACGGGATCCTCGCCTGCCGGGGCACGTACGGCGGCCGGCGCATCCTGTCCCCCGAGGCCGCCGAGCGGGTGCGCGAAGGGCAGGGCAGCTGCCGGGACCTGGTGCTGGGGGCCGGATTCGCGCACGAGACGGAGATCGGGCTGGGGCTCTGGCTCAGCGGCCCGAACGGCTCCTACGGACCCAACCCGCGCGCTTTCGGACACGACGGCTTCGGCGGCTCCTGCGGGCTCGCGGACCCCGAGGCCGGCGTGTCGCTCGGATACGTCATGAACCGCATGGGCCCGCACATCGCCGACGACCCGCGGAAGACGGCGCTGGTGGACGCCCTCTACGGCGCACTGTGAGCGGCGGCCCGACCGCCACGTGACACGGTCGCCCGACGGCGGGGCGCGGCGCGGTCGGACGGGGCGGCGCACGGCGTGGGAGCGGAACGGCGAAGGGGGTGGGGCGGTTCGGTTTCGGCCGATCACGCCGCCCGCTCTTCCCTGCTGGTTTAGACCAATGCTAGATCTGGTGGCGCACCGATTCCGTCCGACTACGGCACGTCACTCACAGGAGGCGCGCGGCATGGCCCGCAGCACCACCCTCGTCCACCCGTCCACTCACGACCGGCCCCTGTACCGGCGGATCGCGGCGGAACTGCTCGGCGAGTTGCGCGAGACCGTCGCGCCCGGCGAACGGCTGCCGAGCGAACGCCGGCTGGCCGGGCACTTCGGCGTCAGCAGGGAGACCGTGCGACAGGCGCTGGAGGTGCTGCGCCGCGAGGGTCTGGTCGAGACCGACCGGCGGGGCAGCCGCGTCGCCCCGCGGGACATCCCGTCGAGCGGCCCGCTGCCGGGAGCGACCCCGGCCGGCTCCCCGGCGTTCCTCGCCTTCCCGGTGGGCGCACCGTCCACGGGCGACGCCCCGGCGACGGCGCGGACGGCGGTCAGCTGGGAGCCGCCGCCGCCCGAGCACGCCGAGGCGCTCGGACTCGCCCCGGACCGGCCGACGCTGGTCCACCGTTACGAGTCCGCCGACGCCGACGGCGGCGGTCTGCGCACGGCGGTCACGTCCTTCTCCGCGGTGGCCGTGGCGGAGGTGGCGGAGCTCGCCCGCTGCCGCGAGCGCGCCGGCGCGAGCGGCGCCGCGCAGCTCGGGCGCGCCTACGACTGGATGCGCCGGGCGGGCCTGACCCTGCACCACCGGGACTGCATCACGCATCTCGACGACGCCCCGTCGATGCGGGTGACCCGGCGGGTGCACGACCAGTACGCGCGTCCGCTGGAGATCACCGACCTGGTGGTGGACACGCGGCGGGAGGCGCTGGTCTACGCGTTCACGCTTCCGGCGGCCGGGTGACCCCGTCCGTACCGTCGCCGCACGGGTCCGCCCGTCGCGCCTCGACCAGGCGGACCCGTGGGCTGCCGTCGCTCCGGGCCCCGAACCCGGGCAGTGCGCGCAGCTCCACCTGGAATCCCGCGCGCGTCAGTTCGCGCCGCACCTCGCCGAGCCGGAAGGCCCGGTAGTACATCACGAACGGCGGCCGCCACAGGGCGTTGCGCACCCGCATCGCGGCGTCGAAGCCGAGGAGCGCCCAGTACAGCGGGGAGGACGGCGGGGGCGGGGCGAGGACCGGGAACGCGAAGCGGCCGCCCGGCCGCAGCGCGGTGTGCACCTGGGCGAACAGGCCCGGCAGCTCCCGGGGCAGGAAGTGGCCGAACGCGCCGAAGCTGACGACGAGGTCGAAGCGGGCCGTGAACGGCAGGGCACGGGCGTCCGCGCGCACCCAGGACACCCGCGGGCCCGCCGCCGGCGCCCGCCGGCGCGCCTCGTCGAGCATGCCGGCGCTGAAGTCGACGCCGGTCACGCTGGACCGGCACACCGTCGCCAGGACGTCCACGCCGGCGCCCGTGCCGCAGCACAGGTCGAGGCCGTCCTCATAGGGTCCGGTGTCCTTCAGCGCCGCGGCGACCGCGTCGAGGACGGAGTCCGGGGTGCGGAACGGCGTGTGGTCGAACTTCGGCGCGAGGAGGTCGTAGCCGTGCTCGACGGACGACAGGGCCTGGACGGCGAGTTCGCGCAGCGTGGGGCCTTCGGGGTTGAACATCGACGTCAGCCTACGGCCGTCCGCCGCTTGAGGAGCGAGAGCGCCCGCTCGCACCAGCGCACGTTCGTCTCCTCGAAGGCGATGCCGCCGAGCAGGGTCAGATACGGGCCGATCCGCTCGGCCTCGCTCAGGTACTCGTCCTCGGTGCGCCCGTCGAGGAGGCGGTCGCGGACCCGCTCGTAGCGGTCGAGTTTGCCGCGCGACCAGCTCATGCGCTCCTCGATCAGCTCACGGGTCGCCTCGGGGTCGGCTCCGTCCATCGCCTGGATCTTGACGAGGAGCTCGTCGCGCAGGGCGGTGGGCCGGCGGGGCGGGACGGCGGCGAAGGCGCTCAGATCCTCACGGCCCGCGCCGGTGAGGGTGAACATGCGTTTGTCGGGCCGGCGCTCCTGCCGCACCACCCGTGCCTCGATGAGGCCGTCCTGTGCGAGGCGCTCCAGTTCGCGGTAGAGCTGCTGCGGAGTCGCCGGCCAGAAGTTCGCGAGGGAGACGTCGAAGATCTTCGACAGCTCGTAACCCGAGGCCTCGCCCTCCAGAAGAGCGGCCAGGACGGCGTACTTGAGGGACATGTGGACACGGTAACAGCAGGCGATTATTCTCAGACACACCTAATCAACAAATTGACTATCGGTGCGAACGAGGAGATACGATGCGCGCATTCCGCGAGGCCGTCGAGACCGGCGATCTCGACGCCGTCGAGGCGCTGCTGTCCGAGGACGTGGTCTTCACCAGCCCGGTCGTCTTCAAGCCCTACCCGGGCAAGGCGATCACGGCGGCGATCCTGCGCGCGGTGTCGCAGGTCTTCGAGGACTTCCGGTACGAACAGGAGCTGGCGGGCGGCGAGGGGCGCGATCACGCCCTGGTCTTCACGGCACGGGTGGGGGATCGCCGGCTCAGCGGCTGCGACTTCATCCACGTCGACGAGAACGGCCTCATCGACGAACTGACGGTCATGGTCCGCCCGTTGTCCGGCGCGCAGGCCCTGGCGGCAGCCATGGGCGCGCGGTTCGACGACATCGCGAAGGAGGCGGAGGCACGGGCGGCCTCCGCCTCCTGAGGGACGTCAGTCCTTGAGCTCGGCGAGCGTGGCCCGGGAGTCGGTCTTCAGCCAGCCCGAGACCTCGGCGAGCGTCGGCGGGTCCTTGTCGTTGCTGTACGAGGAGTAGTAGGCGCTGTAGCTCATCGTGTAGGTCGCCCAGCCGTCGCGCACGGCGAGGGTGGCGTACAGCGAGCCGCTGGACGAGGAGGAGGACGTGGTGTCGTCACTGACGAGATAGGCCTCGTCGCCGATGCCCGTCACCGCCTCCACGTCGTAACCCGAGTGGCTCTCCGAGTAGTTCTTCCAGGTGGCGGTGAACTCCGGTCCCGGATCGGTCTTCTTGTGCAGGTCCAGCTGGACGTACAGGTACGCGTCCGCATAGCTCGAACCCGTCTTCTTCAGGCTGAGGTTGCACAGCACCTCGTCGAGGGCGTCGTCCCCGAGGCTGTTGTGGGTCGGGGTGCTGTCGTTCGCCGCGTACTCCGACTGGAAGGACGAGTAGTCGGTGGAGTTGCACAGGTTGACCGGCGCCGAGTAGCCGCGCAGGTCGACGTCGGACCCCGCGGGGACCAGGAAGACGCCCGCCGCCCACGCGGCGGACGCCGCCACCGCGCCGACGACGGCCCACAGGACCGCCCGCCACGCGCCGCCTCCGCCCGTGGGCGGCGGCGGCCCGACGACAGGGTACGGGCCGGGCTGGGCATAGGGGTTGCCCGACTGCGGCTGCGGCTGCGGCTGCGGCACCAGGGGTCCGACCAGGGTCGGCTGGGCGTAGACGCTCGCCCCCGCGGACGGGGCGGCAGGCGCCGCCGGGGGGAACCCCAACGGCCCGCCGGGGGCTGGCGACTGCGGATTCGGATAGGGATACGCGCTCGGCTGGGCCGGCGCCCCGGACGGCGGCTCCGGCTGCTGCGGAGGCTGAGACGGCGTGGACATGCCGTGAAGATAATGCACACATAGCAGTCAAGTCCGGTGCCGTCACGGATCGTTACCCTCTGAGGACATCTGCGGCAAACCACGGAAGTATCCCTGCACGCCGATCGGCGTGCTACAGTGCGTATGGCACTTGTGTACGCCCCTTGTGAGGCGCCGGTGCCGATTCCTCCTCTGCCCGCCGTTCCCGGCCGGTGCAGCGGCCTTCCACACCACCTCGTCGACGCAGCAGCTCCGTCGCGACCAGGTGCCGTTCCCGCCGCCCGAGGCGCGTCTCGCGCCCATCGCCTGCGGCCGCCCCCTCCCTCCCGCACGTCCCGTGTCTCCGTCCGTGAAAGGACACACCACCATGACCGCCCCCACACTCGAACAGCCCACCGACCACCATCAGCCCCCGGTCCGGATCGCCGTCGGCGTCCTCGACCTCGACGCGAGCGGGAAGGGCCGCCTGCGCCCGCTCGACTGCCTGCCCACCCCGGACGACGTCCAGGTCCCCGCGGCGCTGATCCGCCGTCACGGCCTGCGCAGCGGTGACCTCGTCGAAGGGGTGCGCGGCGCCCAGCGCACCCTGACCGAGGTGGCCCGCGTCGACGGCCGCGCGCCCGGCGAACTGCGCGGGCGCCGCCACTTCCGCGACCTCACCCCGCTCCACCCGCACCGCCGACTGCGCATGGAACACCCCGCGGCCGGCCTCGCCGGGCGGGTCACCGATCTCCTCGCACCCGTCGGCAAGGGCCAGCGAGGGCTGATCGTCGCCCCGCCCAAGACCGGCAAGACCGTGCTGCTCCAGCAGATCGCCGCCGCGGTGGCCGGCAACCACCCCGAGGCCCGGCTGATGGTCCTGCTGCTCGACGAGCGGCCCGAGGAGGTCACCGACATGCGGCGCTCCGTGCGCGGCGAGGTGTACGCCTCGACCTTCGACCGGGCGCCCCGGCAGCACATCGCCCTCGCCGACCTGGTGGTCGAGCGGGCCAAGCGGCTCGTCGAGGCAGGCGAGGACGTCGTGATCCTCCTCGACTCGCTGACCCGACTGTGCCGGGCCCACAACAACGCGGCCGCCGCCGGGGGCCGCACCCTCAGCGGCGGCGTCGACGCGACCGCGCTGATCGGCCCGAAGCGGTTCTTCGGCGCGGCACGTGCGGCGGAGGAGGGCGGGTCACTCACCATCCTCGCCACCGCCCTGGTCGAAACGGGTTCCCGCGCCGACGACTTCTACTTCGAGGAGCTGAAGAGCACCGGCAACATGGAACTCCGCCTGGACCGCGAACCGGCCTCCCGGCGGGTGTTCCCCGCGGTCGACGTCAACGGCTCCGGCACCCGCCGTGAGGAACTGCTGCTGTCCCCGGCCGAGTCGGCCGCCGTGCGCGGGCTGCGCCGGGCGCTGCAGACCGCGCACGGCCAAGCGAACCTGGAGACGCTCCTGGAGCGGCTGCGGCAGACCCCCGACAACGCCGCCTTCCTGCGGCTGATCCAGCCGACCCTGCCGACCGGCTGAGGGGAGGTACCCCATTGGGGTGCTCACCGGGCCGCCTCGGCACGTGCGGGACGGGGAAGAGGGCGATCGTTCCTAGGTTGATCGTATGACGATCGGATTCTCTTCTCGGGTCGCGCTCTCGGCCGGCGTGTTCTGTGCGGCAGGCGCCCTGGCCCTCGGTCCCGTCGCAGCCGTCGCCCCGGCCACGGCGGCCCCAGGCCCGCCCGGCTCCCCCGGCAGCCCCGGCCCGGCCCCCGCAGTCGCCGGCGCCCCCGCAGGTGCCGCCGGGCCCCCCGCCGCACGCGCACAGGCGTTGCGGACGTCGGTGCTGTACCGCTCCGGCGTCCAGGTGAGGCCGCACGACGGCGTACCCGACGTGCCGGACGTCTCCGCGCTGTCCTGGCTGGTCGCGGACGCCGACACCGGCGAGGTCCTCGCCGCGTCCCACGCCCACCGCAAGCTGCCCCCCGCCAGCACGCTGAAGACGCTGTTCGCCCTCACGGTGCTGCCGGTGCTGCCCGCCGGCCTGCGGCACCGGGTCTCCGAGGAGGAACTCGCCGGCATCGGGCCCGGCAGCAGCCTGGTCGGGGTCGCCGAGGGGCAGACCTACACGGTCGCCGACCTGTGGCGCGGGGTGTTCCTCAACTCGGGCAACGACGCCGTGCACGTGCTGGCGGCCCTGGGCGGCGGCTGGAGCGCGACCACCGCCCGCATGCAGGAGAAGGCCCGCTCCCTCGGCGCACTGGACACCCACGTCCGCTCGCCCGACGGATACGACACGCCCGGCCAGGTGTCCTCCGCGTACGACCTGGCGGTGTTCGGCCGGGCCGGGCTGCGCAACGCCGACTTCGCCCGCTACTGCGGCACGGCGGAGGCCGCGTTCCCGGGCGGCGACGGATGGTCGTACGGCATCGCCAACACCAACCGTCTGCTGACCGGACACGACGGCGTCGAACCCTACCCCGGGCTGATCGGGATCAAGAACGGCTACACCAGCAAGGCCGGCAACACCCTGGTGGCCGCCGCCCGCCGGGGCGGACGCACCCTCGTGGTGACGGTGATGAACCCTCAGTCGGGCGGCGGCCACGCCGTCTACGAGGAGACGCGGGAACTGCTCGACTGGGGATTCGAGGCGGCCGGCCGTGTCGAGCCGGTCGGCTCGCTCGACGCGCTGCGCACCCCGCCGCCTCCCGTCGCGGGACCGGAGGCGGCCTTCACCCGCGCGCCCACCCGGACTCCCGCGCGGGCGTCCACGGCGCATCCGGGTCCCCCGCCGGCCCGGACGTCCACGCCGTCCCCGACGGGGACACGGACGGCGACGGCGCTCCCGGTCGCCTCCGCCGATCCGCCACGGCGTCCCGGATGGCCGGCGGCCGTGGAGATCGCCGGCGCGGCCGTCCTCGGCGGCGCCGCGGTGGCGCTGGTGCTGTGGGTCGCGCGGCGCCGGTTCACCCGCGACTGACCCGGACGCCCCGCGCCGCGTCCCGCTCGCGGGCGCAGGCGGAGACCGCACCGCACCGCCCTGCCGGTGCCGCTGCCGCTGCCGCTGCCGCTGCCGCTGCCGGCCGAGTTCCTGGGCTGATGGCGCTTGCTCACGCCACGCAGGGTGGAAACGACCGGGGGGACGACGCGGCGTCAGAACACGGACAGTCCCGTGAGCGTCGTGAACCGGTCGAGCGCGGCCACTCCCGCCACCGAGTTGCCGTGCTCGTCCAGACCCGGACTCCACACACACAGCGTGCAGCGGCCCGGCACGACGGCGATGATGCCGCCGCCTACGCCGCTCTTGCCCGGCAGGCCGACGCGGTAGGCGAACTCACCGGCTGCGTCGTACGTCCCGCAGGTCAGCATCACCGCGTTGACCTGCTTGGCCTGGCTCCGGGTGAGCAGTCGCGCGCCGTCGGCACGCACGCCGTGACGGGCGAGGAAGCCGGTCGCCAGGGCGAGGTCGGCGCAGGAGGCGGTGAGGGAGCACTGGCGGAAGTACTGGTCGAGCAGGACCGGCACCTCGTTGTCGATGTTGCCGTACGACGCCATGAAGTGGGCGAGGGCGGCGTTGCGGTGGCCGTGCCCGGCCTCGGAGGCGGCGATCTCCTCGTCGAAGTCGAGCCCGGGGTTTCCGCTCTCGGCGCGCAGGAACTCCAGCAGCTCATGGGACGCGTCTCCGCTGCGGGTGTGCAGGCGGTCCGTGACGACCAGCGCCCCCGCGTTGATGAACGGGTTGCGCGGGATGCCTCCCTCGTACTCCAGTTGCACCAGGGAGTTGAAGGGGTTGCCCGAGGGCTCCCGGCCCACGTGCTCCCAGAGTTCGTCGCCCTCGCGGGCGAGACCGAGCGCGAGGGTGAAGACCTTGGTGAGGGACTGCGTGGAGAACGGCTCCCGCCAGTCCCCCACGCCGTACACCGTGCCGTCCGGCTCCGCGACGGCCATGCCGAAGCGGCGCGGGTCGCAGGCGGCCAGCGCCGGAATGTAGTCGGCGGGCCGGCCGCGGCCGGGGGTGCGCTCGATCTCCTCGGCGATGCGCTCCAGAACCGGCTGGAAGGCGAGGGACGACGTCGTTGTCATGATCACCATTGTGCCTCCGTGCCGGTCCTGGCGCGTTCGTCGCAGCTCGTAGGGGGGTTCGGCCGGGGTCAGGCCAGGGCGTGTCCGCTGCCCGCCAGCACCTCGGGGCGCAGCAGACCGGCGAGGCGCTCGGCGGGCAGCAGTCCCTTCTCCAGGACGAGTTCGGCGACGCCGCGGCCGGTGACGAGGGCTTCCTTGGCGATCTCGGTGGCCGCCGTGTACCCGATGTGCGGGTTGAGGGCGGTCACCAGGCCGATGGAGTTCTCCACGCTCGCGCGCAGCGCCTCGGTGTTGGCGGTGATGCCGTCGACACAGCGCTCGGCGAGGGTGAGGCAGGCGGCGCGCAGGTGGGTGATGCTCTCCGACAGGGAGTGCAGGATGATCGGCTCGAAGGCGTTGAGCTGGAGCTGTCCCGCCTCGGCGGCCATGGTGATGGTGACGTCGTTGCCGATCACCTCGAAGGCGACCTGGTTGACGACCTCCGGGATCACCGGGTTGACCTTGCCGGGCATGATCGACGAACCCGCCTGCACCGGCGGCAGGTTGATCTCCCCGAGGCCGGCGCGCGGCCCGGAGGACAGCAGCCGCAGGTCGTTGCAGCTCTTCGAGAGCTTGACGGCGATCCGCTTCAGGACGCCGGACATCTGCACGAACGCGCCGCAGTCCTGGGTGGCCTCGACCAGGTTCGCGGCGGTCACCAGCGGCAGCCCCGTGATCTTCGCGAGGTGGCTGCGGGCGGACTCGGCGTAGCCGGCGGGCGCGTTGAGGCCGGTGCCGATCGCGGTCGCGCCCAGGTTGATCTCGTGGATCAGCTCGACGGCCTCGGCGAGACGGCTGCGGTCCTCGTCCGTCATGACGGCGTAGGCGGAGAACTCCTGACCGAGCGTCATCGGCACCGCGTCCTGCAGCTGGGTCCGGCCCATCTTGAGCACGTCGCGGAACTCGACGGCCTTGCGGGCGTAGGAATCCTGCAGCACGGCCATCGCGTCGAGCAGTCCGCGCACCGCGAACACCGTCGCCACCTTGACGGCGGTCGGGTACACGTCGTTGGTGGACTGGCCGAGGTTGACGTGCTCGTTGGGGTGCAGGAACCGGTACTCCCCCTTCGCGTGGCCCAGCAGCTCCAGCGCCCGGTTGGCGATCACCTCGTTGGCGTTCATGTTGGTCGAGGTGCCCGCGCCGCCCTGGACGACGTCCACGACGAACTGGTCGTGCAGCCGGCCTGTGCGGATCTCGCGGCAGGCGGCGACGATCGCTGCCGCCTTCTCCGGTTCCAGCAGACCCAGCTCCTCGTTGGCGAGAGCGGCGGCCTCCTTGACGGCGGCGAGGGCGTCGACGAGGTGCGGGTGGGCCGAGATCGGCGTGCCGGTGATGGGGAAGTTCTCGATGGCGCGCAGGGTGTGCACGCCCCAGTAGACGTCTGCGGGGACGTCCCGGTCTCCGAGCAGGTCGTGTTCGCTGCGGGTGACGGCGGTGGTCATGAGGGTGCGACCTCTTTCTGAGGCTGGCGCTGAGGGTGGAGGTACGAAGGGGGCGGCGGCCGGCTCGGGCGGTGCGTGGTGACGTCCGC